>CAZQRI010000086.1:0-3707 GCA_964595805.1 uncultured Gammaproteobacteria bacterium | reverse complement strand
CTACGGTATCACTTACAACGCTTGCTCCAGGACAAACCAAAACAAACTTTTTTCGTCGAACACTCGAAGGAAGCACTGAAGCAATCGACATAATCGGTATGAGTCCTGATGAAGTTGCAAGTATTGGATACCAAGCCATGATCCAAAAAAAATCTGTTGTGGTAGCAGGCGCAAAAAATAAACTCTTTACTTTTTTTCCACGATTTTTACCACGTCAGCTCGTGGCAAAAATTGCAGGCTGGATGATTACAAAATAATATGGAAAAAGAACAACTTCAACAAATTGCAGTCAACAAAGGATACAGCACAGCTCGCCGTCATATTTTTCTCTGTATCAGTGATACATGTGCCCCCAGTGAAGCATCAAATACACTTTGGGAATACCTCAAAAAACGTCTCTCTGAATTAGAACCGGATTCTCGTAAGGCAAGCATACTGCGAAGTAAAGTTGCATGCCTGCGTATTTGTAGCAACGGTCCTACTGCCCTGGTCTATCCAGAAGGGACCCTCTACTACGATCTTACAGAAGAAAAACTTGAAAAAATTATTCAAGAACACCTTCTCCAAGGAAAGCCTGTCCATGAATATAGTTTCTTTCAAAAATCTTTAACTTAAATATATGCCAATCCTACTAAGCACAGGCAATACTGCGGCGTGGCAAATTTTTGGTATTTGCATTGAATTCTTTTTTATATTTACTTTTTTTGCTATTGCAGGAGCCTATATTTTTTTAAATAGCTCTTACTATCAAAAAAGGGTATCCAAAATGGGTGGTCAGATGAATTATTTTGAGGGAAAAGAAGAATCCACTCCACAAATTCGCAAAGGCAGAGCCATTTTGTCAACACTTCTGTTTATTTTCATGTGCTTTTATTTTGTCCCTCAACTCTTTGAATTTCATAGCGTAAAAATCGAAGCCGACTCGACCTGGAAACTAAAAAATGTATTTGGTATACCCATTGCCACAATAGCTCCCAGCGAAAAACGAGATCTCTGGCTTGATGATAAACAACTTACTTTTTACAACACGTATAAAAAAGTTGATGTCAGCTTTGTCGGGATTGTGACAGCAAACAAAACATATATGAGTATGGGAAATGAATACAAACCCATCAAAGCATTGTATAATGAACTCAAACAAAACGCTGAAAAAAATAAAACCCTACAAAATTTTGCACCACACTATAATTTTCAATTTATTGCCTACGCACGATATATATTGATTGGCCTCATGATGCTTGTCGGTTGGTGGTTTTGGAGAAAACCCTAAAATATTTTTCAAAAAATAAAAAATTCCCATTCAAGGGAACGCAGGACGAGGCAGAAAAGAAAAAAATCTGCCTCGTCAAAAATCAACCATCGAAGTCAATCCGGTCCGCGCGGACCAGAGACAAAAGCGACATGTGACGAGCCCGATAGGGCCCGAAGGGATCGCCCTTATAGGGGTAATGTTCCCCCTGGGGCAACTCGAGATCGAGGACAAGCCACTTGGCCTCCTCGAAATCGAGAATGATGGGCCCCTGCATCAGGGTGATCTCCACCTGATCCCGCAGCTCTGGCGGAATCTCAGACAAACAAAATTGGCGACACTCCTCCCCGTAAGGAAGACGACCACCATAAGCCAAAATAAGGCAGGTGATCTGCGCCTTTTCGATGACGGGCACGAGCGTCTCTTCGTCGAGGTCCGGATAATCGAACCTCAGACGAGCCTCGACCCCCTCAAGGATCATCGAATATTTGATTTTCTCCATCCCCTTTTTCCTTTTCCGTGGTGATTGATTTCAAAAAAACACTACCTTCAAATACTCTTTTTGTCAAGATAGGCCTATTCGAAAGTACAAAAAAAGACCTGTGATAAGCCAGGTCCTTTAGTTGAAGAATTTATCCTCTAAAATCAGAATCAATTTTATAGCTTCTTTTTTCTTTCTTTGAAAAACTTCACGATTCGGTAAATCACCCAAAATACCAATCCGTAAAAAAGTACAAAAGTACTATACGCACAAATATTTACTACTCTATCTGAATATCCAGAATCCAACCATTGCCCAGAGCAAAGTTCAGGATGTGAATTCAATAGCGGACAAAATGGATACCACAAAATTCCTGACAAAAAAATTGCTGCCCAAACTGGTATAAAAGCTATACCTTTAAAGAACGAATCAAAAAAACTACCGTATGGATAAAACTGCATCAAAGATGATAACAAACTTCCAAATATTCCACCAAGAAGCGCAATTTGAAATCCTTTTTTCTGAAATATATTCATATTACTTTTCAATTAATCGTTTCACTTCTTCAAGCATACTTTCCATTTTCTCTTTCGTTTTTGCCTCCAAATTCAATCGCACCACCGGCTCAGTATTGGATTTTCGCAAATTTATCCAGCCCCAATCAAAAGTGAGAAGCACTCCATCAAGATGAGTTATTTCTCGGGCCTGTGCTGTATAAAATTCTTCTACTCCTTTCAAAACAGCATCCGTATCATGGACTTCAAAATTTATTTCTCCCGAATGAAAATATGTTTTTAAATCTTCGAGTAAATCACTCAAAGGCTTTTGTTCACGGCTAAGAAGTTGTAATACATACAAAAATGACAAGTCACTCGACTCAAGATCATGCATGTCATGATAAAACAAATGCAGTGATAATTCTGAACCAAAAATTGCCCCAACACGCTTCATTTCACCCACAATAAACGCACGTCCTACTCGAGACATAACAGGTTCTCCCCCAGCAGCACGCCAATATTCTGCGACTTTCATACTCGATCGCAAGTCATAGAGCATTTTTCCGCTTCCATGTGAACGAAGGACTTCATTTCCAAGGAGTGCCCCTACATACGAGGCTTCCACGACATTTCCTTTCTCATCCACAAGTCCAATACGATCTGCATCGCCATCGAGGGCAAAACCAAAGTCTGCTCCTACTTCAAGCACTTTTTTTTGTAAATCATGAAGGGTCTCAGTTTTGAGTGGATTGGCCTCGTGATTTGGGAAAGTTCCATCTGGAGTATCGTATAAATACGTTACTTCAAGTGGCAAATCTTTTATAATTTCTGGCAATACAACACAGCCCATTCCATTTCCAAAATCCACAACAACCTTAAATGAAGCAAAATTTTCCTTTTTGACCAAAGAAAACACATGCTGTTTATAAACAGACAAAGCATCCAATGAATGCTCCGATCCCCTTAGAGAGGCATCGGTCCAATCTCCTGCTTCCATAATTTTTTGAATTTCAGAGCCACCATTTTCAAGACCAATCGGAAGTCCATCTTCAAAGGCAAGTTTAAAACCATTCCACTCGGCAGGGTTATGACTGGCCGTTACCATAATGCCGGCAGCATGTTTTTCAATATGCGCACAACAAAAATTAAATACCGGCGTTGAAGTCATGGAAATATTGACCACATCCACACCTTCGTCATTGATTCCAGCAATAAGCTCTTTGACATAACCCACACTCGATGGACGCATATCATAGCCAAGAACAATACTTTTTCCCTGCAAATCTTTTCCTCTCTGACGCAAAAATACCACAAAGGCACGACCCAGTGCATAGGCAAATTCAAGAGACAAGTCCCCTTCGATAAGCCCACGAATATCATAGGCTTTGAAAATATGAGAAGAATATTTCATAGTGATAGGAATTTACTGAAAAAATCTTTGCGAAAGAGGCAAAAAAAGTATATAATAAGAAGACTTAAA
>CAZQRI010000085.1:0-3765 GCA_964595805.1 uncultured Gammaproteobacteria bacterium | reverse complement strand
CCAACAATGACCGTAATACTCTCTTTTCCTGCTTTTCCTGGTAAAAAATCCAAAACAGTCTTATCTGCAAAAGACTTAAAACCCTGAATTTCAATACGTTTCAAAAACATAGCCGAAAAGGCATTATTTCGATCAGGATTATACCACTATTGACAATCCAAGGCAACTCCTATAGAATAAGCTGTTTCTATGAATAACCACAGCGCCAAACAAATTTACGAGGCTGTCCAAAAGGCCAACTCTATTTTACTCATTCCCCACCAAAATCCAGATGGGGATGCTTTGGGTGCTTCTACGGCTTTTGCTGTCTGGCTTGGAAATATTGAAAAGGATTTTACCATATTTTGTAAAACTCCACATACCCCAAAATTTTCCTATCTTCCACTCGAAAAATTTACCAGCGATCCACACACTTGGGAAAAAAAATTTGACCTCATTATTGTCTTTGACTCCGGAGATCTTCGCTATGCTGGAGTATCCGAAGAAATTGCACAGGTACGTAAAGATATTACCCTCGTAGATATTGATCATCACGCTACCAATGAATTTTTTGGAGATTTAAACTTTGTAGATATAAAAGCCTCTTCTACTTCGGAAATGGTACAAAGATTTTTTTCTATCAATCATATTACTCTACAAAAAGAAATTGCTACGGGCCTTCTTACTGGTTTTATTACCGATACTGACAACTTTACCAATGGAGCAACATCACCTCTTGCCCTCTCGGCAGTAAGCCAGCTTTTGCGCAGTGGTGGACGCATGAGTCCTATCCAAAATCGTGTCTACAAAAATATTTCTATTCCAGCATTGAAAGTCTGGGGAAAAATGTTGAATCGCCTAAGCAAAAATGAAAATCTTGATATTGTCTCAACTTATATCACCCAAGAAGATATTGCTGAAGCAGGAATCCAAGATAGTGATATTGATGGACTTGCCAACTTTATGAATATGATTGATGAAGGCAAAGCAAAAATGATTCTCAAAGAACTTGAAAAAGGAAAATGGAAAGGAAGCTTTCGTACAACACGCGACGATGTGGATGTGTCCACATGGGCAGCAAAAATGAATGGTGGAGGTCACAAAAAAGCTGCTGGATTTAAAGTTGAAGGTACGATTGATGACGCTTTTGAAAATATTTTTTCTATTATCTCCACCCCATAAATAATAAACTTTTTGTTTCGAGCATGAGAGAAATTCTTTTTGGAGGCCGTCACAGCGTTTAAATTTTACTTGTATTACCCACAGGTACGGACAAGTAAAATTTATAAGCGAGACGCCGAAAAAAGAACTTTCTCCATGACTAGCAAAAATCCATCTCTTCTGATATACTAAAAAATACCTAACCCCTATTTTATGAATACACCAACAATGGAATCCTCACAGTATTTAATCCCAACAGTAATCGAAAAAACACACTTTGGTGAACGTGCATACGATATTTACTCACGTCTTCTCAAAGATCGTATTATTTTTCTTGGATCAGCAATTGACGATGGTGTTGCCAATGCGATTATTGCACAGCTACTTTTTCTTGAAAACCAAGACCCAGAAAAAGATATCAAAATATATATCAACTCCCCTGGCGGATCGGTCACTGCAGGTATGGCAATCTACGATACCATGCAGTATATTAAACCCCATGTTTCAACCATTTGTATTGGTATGGCAGCGAGTATGGCATCGGTTCTTCTCGCAGCAGGAGAAAAAGGCAAACGTTTTGCTCTTCCAAATAGCGAAGTGATGATACACCAAGTCATGGGTGGAACCGAAGGACAAGCCAGTGATATCAAAATCCATGCAGAACGCATTCTCAAAATGAAAGATCGTCTCAACAAAATTTTGGCAAAACATACGGGACAAAAACTTGCCGTTATTGAAAAAGATTCTGACCGAGATTATTTCATGGAAGCTACGGATGCTCTGAAATATGGATTAGTGGATAAAGTTATCTCCTAAAAATAAAAGAACAGCACCCCAATGCTGTTCTTTTTTTTGATGAAAATCCCAGGATACTCCCTGCTCTATACCACATATATTGATACAGAGCGCGGCGCCCGGGATTTTCTAACAAGTCTTAACGCAGAAGGATGGTAAATTTTCCACCCCCGTACATCTTTCCTCGAACTACAGAAATACGACGCTCGTCAAGACGAGCAATCCGAATCTCTGCATTTCGCAGATCGAGGACATAACTCAACTCCCGCGCCGATACATTCCCCTTTTTGGGGATCACACGCCGAATATCCATCCATACCCCATTCTGGACGATATTCGTATGCATCACCTGCCAATACTCGACCTTACGCATCCCCACATGCGCGAGGACACGGTAAAAGCGATGGCTGAGGCGCTGAAGGTCTTGGATCTTCATACTTCTTCCTCCCCTCTTGAAAAAGTCAAAAGCCCGAAAGACGCAAAGACAATAACACGTACAGAGTCATACTGTCAAAAAACAAAAAAAATCCCCCACCCATAAGGGTGAGGGAAGCTAAATTGCAAAAGGGATTAGATCCCCTGCCTGTACCCAAGAAGATGGGTCCCAGGTGTTGTCGAGCCGGAGCCGGACAAACCTACAACCCATCCCCATGCTTGTCGTGGATACAGAGAGATAAGTATTTAGAAACAAACATTATCCTAACTACTGACTATCTCTATATCCTCGTTTTCTCTTTGAAGAGAAGCTGAGGTACAAATAGTATTTATCGAACAAAGCAAAATAAAAAAGTTGGTCTTCTGTATAATCGCTATTTGTAGTCTCTTAGCAAGACCGCATATAATATCATAAAAAGCCCCTTTTGTCAAGGGGCTTTTGTGGAAAAACCTATTTTTTAGCTTAATAGAGCAAATTAATTAGTCGATGACGCTGTTGTAAGAGGCACCCCAAGAGCTGCGTCAGCAGGTACCTCAAGAGGGTCAGAAGTTACTTTTTCTACCCCCACAAGACAAATCTCCGGAAGAGAACGATAATAACTATCAAAGACCTGATTTTCTTTTGTTCCATCCGCTAATATACGAGTATAGGTAAAAGATGCTACGGCTCCAGGATAAGCGTGCTGACATTTTTTTTGTCCAGGAGGCAAAGTAGTCGTTTCGGTAAATCGAGTTGGACCAGCAGGAAGACGTTTACTCACCAATGGTTTCGAATAAGAACCCTTTCGTCCATCGTCGGTTCCCCAAAGCGTAAATTTTAACTCCCCTGTTTTTTCGTTCATGAATGTTTGAATCAAAATATAATTTGGACTGTCATTCAAAAATCGAAAATCAGGTGAAGGTTCATAAATCGTAGCATCTGTTCCAGGCTGACCATTACTTGGATCATTGTAATACGTAATAGCAAGTGAATGATTTCTTCGTTCGGTAATTTTCATACCACTATTCATTGCCATACGAAAAAGTGTAGTTCCAATTTGACAGAGACCCCCACCGATTTCTGGTTTGATTTCATCCCCTTTGATTACTAATTCTGGAAAATAACCACCTTCAAGACTATATGGTTGCGTGTATTTGATAGCAGAAAATTCTTCTCCCGGTTTAATCAAAATTCCATTGAGTTTTCGAACAGCATTTCGAATATTTTTGATACGGTTACTTGGACTTCCAGAAAAATTAGAAACACCAGAACCCAAAATTTCTTTGATACCAAGATTATTTACCTCTGCAGTTCCAAGATCTGGTTGTTCTTCCACAAGAAGAATTTTTACAGGAGTATTGCTTGCAGAAGTCAAACGTTCTTTAAACGATGATTGCAAAGCAAAATAGGTTGAT
>CAZQRI010000084.1:0-3825 GCA_964595805.1 uncultured Gammaproteobacteria bacterium | reverse complement strand
AGGTCTGGATCTTTTACAAAAACAGGTTCGGTTTTGCGAAGTGGATGACATGCCTCATCAACAGTTACTGTTTTTGCAAGTAAACGATAATAGGTATTTCCATCATTATCAAACAGTGCACGACAATCAGGATCTGCTCCTGCTGGGTCATTTGGATTTGCAAGAAGTGCTTCGTAATTTACTTTGTTACATTTACCAATAAATTCATCAAGTGCATCATTGGTATCAAGGATATAGGCAGGAGAAGCAGCTTCAAAACCAATGCGTCCAGCAATCGCAGCATCGAGTGGCTTCATCTGATATGTACGCAAGACATAACCATTGTCAGCAGAACCTTCCCAAGAATAAAATGTTTTGATATTTGGATGAACAGGGTCATTGTTTGGTTTTTCACAATATTTGAGATCAGTATAATATTCAATGCCTTCTCCACCTCTTGACTGCGCATCAATATTGGTAAATTGACTACAACCCGCAGCGACAGCAGGACATTCTTTTGCTTGACTTGGAATAAAATGCAAAGGAAATTTGGAATCTTCAAAAGGAGCTGGTTCTTGTTTGAAAGTTTCGTAACCAACACAAGATTGATCACAATAATTATTATCACCAATTTTTCCTGGAATTGTAGGACCACCGTCAGTAGGTTTGAAGGCTTCACAGCCTACTTCTTCAGGAAGACAGGCAGAGGCAAATGTATTACACGATTGTGCTGAATTTGCGGCTGTTTCTGCTTCTATCAAAGTAGTTGGCCACTGAATACCCGGAACATTTTTGTCTGCATCATAACAACCTAAGTATTCTGGAGCTTTTTGTATTGGAACAAAAGCATTTTTATTGATAGCAAAGTCAACAGAAGCAGTACTTGTATCAAGATCAAGATAGCGACCATCATCAAGACGAATAGCACCGTAGAAAGCGTTACATCCATCATTTGATGGCGAACACATACTACTCAAATTCTTTATTTTTTCATTAAAGTAAACAACCTCATTTGTTGCCGCAATCGAACTGTTCTTCCAAGTCGTTGTTTCAAGATTCAAATTGCCAATACCAGTAAGACTATACGCACGACAACCCACATTATCGGCATTACATTCACCATAATCTACTGTTTTTGACAAATAGGACACCACTTTGCGTGTATCAAGATTTGTATAGGTAGCACAGGTATTAAATTGTTCGGGACAAGCATCCGCACCCATATGCCAAGTATTGTTTTCTTTTGTACAATACCCATACTGTGCACAAGCACCCGTATTATCACGACTCAAACACGTAGAAACATCCACACATTCTTCACGACGTGTTGCAGAAGAAGGATCAATAAGGGCATCACCAAAAGATTTGATTTCACAACGAGCCGAAGGAGCCTTCAATACCCAGTTTGGATTGATCAAATGACAAAATGGATGTGCTGGATCAGGAGTAACAATTTCTGGATTTTCTGGGTGATCACGACGACAATCATCAAAACCAGCCACTACCTGCCCCAAAGTCCATGGATTATCTGGATCAGATCGAAGTGCTGCAATTTCAAAACCAAGTGGCAAAATACGAGCTTTGCGTAATTTTTGGATATTACTATAACAATATTTTTCTGAAACACAACCTTTGATATTTTGAGTATCTTGAACACGGCGAGGAGAAATAAGTGGCCAATTTGGATTCAAAAGTCCACCTTGCTTGATAGCCTCTGCGATAGTCATTGGATTTTCTGAAGTCGAACGAGCAAGAGCCTCTTGAAGTCCACTATCCATAACACAGTTATTGATACCTGGATTATCTGGACAGGCTACAAATTCGGCAATATTGTTGTAATCAGTTGCCTGGGTAGGAGTACGAGTAAACAAAAAGTTAAAGGCATTCCCAGCATTCTCAGCATTGTTGGCAACACTAGGATCAGAACCATAATCATAAGCCAAAGAATCATCTCCGCCACTTGAAGTAATCCCCTGACTAAAAAGTCTTTGAATCAAAGTAGCTCCCAAAGTGTTCAAAAACATGGAAGCTGTTTGTGGAATAATTTCGTAAGCCCCCGAAGCATAGACACCCGTAAGTTGACCATAGGTAAGTGCTTGTTGATGACTTTCTGAAAGCTGTGTTTTGGTTTCTTCGGCAATAACATCTGCTGGAGTTTTGATATTTCCAGAAATCAAATCTTTAAGATCTTTGAAACCATTTCCTTCCAAACGTTCGAACTCCGAACTTTTTTCTTTTTGCACTTTCATACGATCGACCGTCATCAAAGCACCAACACCAATACCAAAATCAGTATTGGCAGGTCGAATAGCCTTTCCAAATTCTTTGAGAAGTTTATCTTGACTACTAAAACGATCGGCAGTATTCAGTGCATTTTCATAACGCCTTTTCCAAGCATCTTTTCCATAGGCACTTGTCAAATCACTCCAGGTACAATCGGTTGTAGGAATATCTTTTTGACGTAAATTTAACTCCAAATACAAATCCAAATTCAAATTTGGAAAATGACACAGATCAAGTCCGGCCCATTTACCAAGTTCGGAAACAGCAGCACCAACCGCATCTCCGGAAACTTTGGCCATATAAGATCCCCAACCATCTTTGAAGATCAAAGCACCTTGACCCTTTCCACCATAGGCAACATAACGAGCTGTATCATAAGCAATTTTTCGAGTCATGTATGATACCCCTTGCACAGCAGAACTCAGAACCGCAGCATAAATAGATTTTCCAATACTTTTTTCAACTTTTTCCTGAGTTTTATCCATTTTTAGTTGAAGCTGCAAGGGTTTATCATTAACAGGTATACCTCCTGGAGCAGCCATAAAGGCAGCATCCATAGTAAGTCCCCCAGCTCCAGCAGCATCCAAAAGTTGAGCAGAAACTTTTTCTGGAAAAATTTGATTGAGGACAAAAGAAAACAAAAAGATTGTCCCCAAAAGAACAATGCGGAACTTTTTTTTACGAGAGTCAAATACAGGCATAAAAATACAAAAAACTATGGTAAGGTTGATGTCGTCGAACTTGAGATACCAAATTGTTGTTCTACAAGTCCTTGGGCAAGTTGCAAAATAGTTGCGTCATCAACTTTATCAAGTTCAGCTCGAGAAACAGCACCAGAACGAAGCATCATTTCACGCAATTTTTGAGGATCTTTTGAAAGATTTCCAAGATTATCCAAAATTTCTGGAGCAGCAGAGATATCCCCAGGATCTGAACCAATACCACTTTGTTCTCCCAAAACTGGGACAATACCCTGTGTTGAAGTTGTTGCCTGATTTTCTTTTATGCTACATTTTTGTCCTTCTGGACAGTTTGGATCCGTATGGTTGATAATTTCTGTTTTATCGTCAATTCCGTCACTATCAGTATCTGGTAAGTAGGGACTTGTTCCGTAAAAATTAAGTTCTTCGTAATCATTGATTCCATCATGATCCGTATCAATCGATTGGAGTTTTACTTGTTCATTTTCAAACAAAACTCCCCCTTCTGAATTTGTTAAATCACTACTACGAATAACAAATGGAGTATAAATGGTATTACGCATTTGTAAAAAGCCCAAAACAACAATAATTATACCAAAAACAACAAGCATTGTGAAGCTTATTTTTTGTTGCATGGTATAGCGATGTTGTTGAGTCAAATCCATAGTCAATAAGAATATGACTATTATAGCAAAAAATAAAAAAACCAGCAATGCTGGTTTTTTTATTGTTCAAGAACATTATTTTTTTCGTCCTTCTACAATCTGTAATTCTACATTTTTTGGACATTCTGCATAGTGTGCAAATTCCATTGCATAACTTGCGCGTCCTTGAGACATAGAACGAAGTGATGTCGCGTATC
>CAZQRI010000083.1:0-3843 GCA_964595805.1 uncultured Gammaproteobacteria bacterium | reverse complement strand
ACTCCACGCTGGCATTTTCTCTTGAAAGCAGCGCTCTTTTTCTTTGGATTTGTTTTTATTTTTCTTTGTGCTTTGTATCTTTTGAGCTTTACTTTATTTGTTCTTGATAAAAGTCAACTTTGGTTTGTTCCTCAATTTGGGGCACATGGTGTATTTATTTTCTTTCGTTCACTTCCTTGGCTTTTACTTTCTATTGTTCTTGTATTTCTTATTATATTACAAATACTTGCACGTCATTATTCTTTTTCCTACCAACGTCCTTTGCTTTTTTCAGTCCTTGGAATTCTTCTTTTTGTAATTCTTGGAAGTAGTGTAATCCAAAAACTTGGATTTCACGAAGGTGTTTCGGAATATTCACGTGTGCACAAATTGCCTTTGGCAGCTCCAATGTATGAACGTTTTGAATTTGGAGAAGAACAATCTGTGTATCCTGGAGTTATTATAGAAATTCGTGATCCAAATTTTTCTATAAGAAGTCGTCGTCAAGAAATATTGAAAGTAGAGGTGACGGATGAAACTCGTTTTCCTGTAGGAAAAAGATTTGTGATTGGAGATGAGGTTTTGGTATTGGGGGAGCGTGAAGAGGATACTATTGAAGCCTATGGTGTTCGACCCATTCCACATATGCGTGGGGCAATGATGAAATCTTTGCCGCGAGAAGAAAATGAATAATGAAATATTTGGAGAGGGTGTTTTGTAGTAATAAATAGAGATATCTCAAAATTGTACTTTTTAATTTACTATACCCATTTATCTATAATGCTATTTCCATATGAAAAAAACAAAATATATTCTTCCAATGCTTGCTATTCCTGCACTCGCACTGACTTTGCTTGGAGCTGGTGTTGCTTCGGCAAGTGGTACTTGGAATAACCTCAGTCCAGAAGATTTGGCAAAGCGTCAACAAACCATGTTTGAACACCAATCAACACTGCTTGGTATTCCTGTGAACGAAGTCAAAGATGCCTGGGCTCAGGGAAAAAATATACAAGATCTGGCCAAAGAAAAAGGAATCAGTGAAACTGACCTCAAAGCAAAAATGGATGCCCAAAGAAAACAAAATCAGCAGGATCGTTTGAAAGCCTTGGTGACTTCTGGTGTTATTACACAGGCCCAAGCGGATCAAAGACTTAAATTTGAAGAAAACAATCCAAAGAAAGGACGACATATGATGGGCCAGAGAGGTCCTGGAATGGGAATGCATGGAATGCGTAGTAACCTTCAAAAATAAAATTTATTTTTGAAAAAGAGAGAAAGATCTTCACTTTTGTGGGGATCTTTTTGTATTGACTCTGTTTATTTTTTTCTATATACTGGTGTTTCAGTAGAGGCCTCCTTGGTTCAGTGGTAGAACGACGGTATCGTAAACCGTATGCGCCAGTTCGATTCTGGCAGGAGGCTCAAGAATATGTTATACTATATAACATATGATCAAACTCGTTGGCGTGACCAAACGCTACAACAAAGAAAGTATTGGTGTTGAAGATATTCATCTCTCTGTTGATGCAGGAGAATTTGTTTCTATTGTTGGACAAAGTGGTACCGGAAAAACAACACTCATCAAATTGCTTATTGCCGAAGAACGCCCCACACGTGGGCGTATTGAAATTGGTGGTTGGGATATTACTCATGTTTCGCAGGGAGACATTCCACTTTTACGTCGTCAGATTGGTGTCATTTTTCAGGATTTCAAACTTCTTCCAAACAAAACTGTTTTTGAAAATGTGGCTTTTGCCTTGCAGGTAGCAGGGGAAACAGCTTCGCGTGTCAAAGAGGTAGTTCCGGTGGTACTGGATATTGTTGGACTCAGCCATAAAATGCGGAATCTTCCGACAGAGCTCTCTGGGGGAGAACAACAGCGTGTTGCGATTGCGCGTTCGCTTGTGCATAGACCAAAAATTTTGGTTGCAGATGAACCGACTGGAAATTTGGATACGGTCAATACACAGGAAATTATTGAAATACTCAAAAAAATAAATGAATTTGGTACGACTATTGTTCTTGTTACCCATAATCGTGAAGTGGTAAATCAACTCAAAAAACGTGTGGTAACACTTCAAAATGGTCGTATTACCTCGGATGAACACGTTGGAAAATATCGTCTTTAGATTTTTTTATGCTTTCTTTTTTTCGAATTATAAAATTTGCACTTCTCGATATTGGTAGAAATTTGAGTTTGGCCTTCATGACTGTTTTGATTTTGGTACTCATGATGTTGTCTGTGAATGCTCTTTTGCTCGTGCATCATTTGACTCAGCAATCAATTTCGTATGTCAAAGAACAAATCGATGTGAGTGTGTATTTTGATCCCGAAGCAAAGGACGAAAAAATAAATGAAGTCAAAACATATATCAGTGCCTTTCCAGAAGTCACCAATGTGCAGTATATTGATCGCGAAACAGTACTCAAGGATTTCAAAGCAAAACATGCGGATAACAAAGAAATTCTTTCATCGATTGACGAGCTTGGGGTCAACCCACTTGGACCTACCATGATTATCAAAACACGTGAACCGAGTGACTATCAAAAAATCATAAAAGCCCTTTCGGTTCCAGAGTATGATTCCATGATTCAAAGTAAAACATTTGCCGATACTGAAGCAGCGATTCAAAAAATTGATACGGTTACTAAGCGTGTAGAACAATTGAGCTTTATTTTAACTATACTTTTTGCCTTGATTGCATTTTTGGTTATTTTTAATACGATTCGTGTTGCTATTTTTACACAGCGTACAGAAATTAGCATCAAAAAACTAGTGGGTGCCACCAACTGGTTTATTCGTGGTCCCTATGTCATCGAAGCTTTTTTATTTAGTGTTTTTGCTCTTGCTATTACTTTTTCTCTTGTTTATTTTGCGGCCAAATTTTTGGACACCTATTTGGTTCTTGTATTTGGTCCTGGTAGTACACTCATACAATATTTTCAAAGCAACATGATTGTTTTACTTCTTGGGCAATTTGTAGCCGTATTCTTGCTTACACTTGTAACGAGTCTTCTTGCCATGCGTAAATATCTCAAAGTGTAACTTTTAATAAAATATATGGAAAACAAAGTTTTTCTTGGAATGAGTTTTTTATTTCTTTCCTGTATTCTCGTTCTTTCCTTTTTGGGAGTGACATTGTATCAAAAACAAAGTTCTCTTGAAAATAAAATTACAAATTTAAATTTTGTAAGTAAGAATAACCCTCAATCAAATAATTTAAATATTGAAGCTCTTCAACAGAAAGTTTTGGATCTTGAACAAAAACAAAACTTTTCTTCCAATCCAGTTCTTTCAAATATTTTTGAAGACTACAGTGATCTTTTGTTTACTCTCGCTTCTGACCAATTTTTTAAAGAAAATTCAATCAAGTACAATGGAGCTCTTCGTTTACGATCTCGAAATATAAATTTATTTTCTTTTGATATTCCTGCTTCTACCTATGCCTTTTTTCCAGACGCACATTATTCTGTAGAGAGACTGGGGACAAAAGATGCTACTCGTCAAGATTCTATTTTTTTTAGTCCAGTTGAAAGAGATGCTCAGTCAGTAACGAATGGTTCTTTACAAATAAAAACATTTTCTTATAGTGGACTTCCATCAAGTGACTCACATTGTCCAAATACTGCCTCGGAGGAATTCAAAAATGTTGCTCTTGTGGTACATCAGTTGATGCAAGATCAAGCTGATCTTCAAAAGTATCTCGGAAGTATGACAGATACGATTGACTTATGTAAATATATTATTCCACAAAAAGAATTATCATTTGTGGCAGTGGAAATGCTATCGCCTCAACTTCCAAGCTTTGTTTCTCCTCCTCTTGCAAAAGATACAAGTACCAAAATAAAAGGTTATATTTTTGA
>CAZQRI010000082.1:0-3947 GCA_964595805.1 uncultured Gammaproteobacteria bacterium | reverse complement strand
CCGTGAACTCGCACTCCAAGTCAATGATACCCTCAATAAAATCGGTACTCCACTTGGACTTCGCACGGTGGTAGTTATCGGGGGTGAAGCAATGGGACGACAAACCAAACTCCTTAATGCTCAACCACATATTATTGTGGCCACTCCAGGCCGCCTAAACGACCACCTCAAACAAGGTACCCTCAAACTCAATAACATAAAGGTCCTCGTACTTGACGAAGCCGACCGTATGTTTGATATGGGTTTTGCTCCACAGATTGCCATTATCATGAAGCTCATTCCAAAAGATCGTCAAACCCTTTTGTTTTCTGCTACCATGCCACCAGAAATTGCCAAAATTGCATCAACCCATATGGCAATGCCAGTACGCATCGAAGTAGCCCCACAAGGGACCTCAGCAGCCAATGTCGAACAAGAAATTTTTATCCTCTACAAAAATGACAAAATTCGTCTTCTTCAAAAAATTCTTACAGATTACAAAGGAACTGTCCTTATTTTTTCTCGTACCAAACATGGAGCAAAACGCATCATGCAACAAATTCAAAAATTTGGTCATACTGCAGCAGAGCTCCACTCCAACAAATCTCTTGCGCAGCGCATCAAAGCGCTCGATGGCTTCAAAACCGGAAAATTCCGTGTTCTTGTTGCCACAGATATTGCAGCTCGTGGAATTGACGTAAAAAATATTGAACTTGTTATCAACTTTGATCTTCCCGACAATAGCGAAGATTATGTTCACCGTATCGGACGAACAGGACGCAATGGAAGTTCTGGAAAGGCAATTTCATTTGCAACCCCTGATCAAAAAGGTGATATTCAAAGTATTGAAAGACTGATCAAAAAAACACTCCCTGTTTCAAAAGTACCAAATGATTTACCTCCAGGACCAGCACCAGAAACCATGCGTACACTCCCTCCATCTCAAAATGGCGGAAACTATCGTCAACGTGGTTTTCAAAAAAATCGTCCAAGTGGGCAGAGACATTCGGACCGACAAAGTCAAAATAAAAATCAAAGTCAAGGCCAAGTCCAAAATCCTCAAGCTCGAAATTTTCGACCATCACGTCCAGCAGGACAAGGACAAAACCAAAGTCAACCCCAAAGATCTCAATCTCATCGCCCAACAAAACGTCGCTGGTAAACACGATTGACCAATCTCTTCCTAAAGTGCTATACTAGCCCTATATTTTGATCCCTTCTTGTGAATGATGCATCTCTTCCAAAAGTTATAGCATTGGTAGGTCCAACAGCTTCGGGAAAAACAGACTGGTCTCTTCGGCTCGCCCAAAAATACGCAGGCGAAATTATTTCTGCCGACTCACGCCAAGTATACAAAAAAATGGATATAGGTACAGCTAAGGCACTTGGTGAATGGCGTTGGCACGCTGGCTGGAATGGCCTGCGTCGCACCTATTACTGCGAAAATATTCCACACCACCTTATTGACTTTCTTGATCCAGGAAAACAATTTACAGCCGCAGAATTTCGTGATCGTGCCATCAAATACATAAAACTAACAAATAAGAATGAACACATCCCCATTATTGTTGGCGGTACAGGACTCTATATTAGTGCTCTTGTCGATAACCTTCATATTCCCAGAGTTCTTCCAAACAAAAAGCTTCGTATAGGACTTGAAGAAAAAACTCCAGCAGAACTCCTCCAACTTCTCAATAATTTTGATCCTGTTAGTGCACAAAAAATTGACCCCTTCAATAAACGACGCCTTATTCGTGCCCTCGAAGTGTGTATCCTGAGTGGAAAACCATTTTCAGAACAACAAAAAAAAGGTGAAGCTATGTTTCAGTTTTTACAAATTGCACCAGAGCTTCCACGAGAAACCCTCTACCAAAGAATTGATACAAGAGTTGATCTTATGATGGAGCAAGGTCTTATCAAAGAAGTCGAGGCCCTCATCAAACAAAAATATTCTTGGAACCTTCCAAGTATGAGTGGTGTTGGCTATCGACAATTCAAAGACTATCTTGAAGGCAAAAAAACAATCGAACAAACCATTGAAGATCTCAAACGCGATACACGACACTTTGCAAGAAGACAACTCACCTGGTTCAAACGAGATAAAACAATTCACTGGTGTAAAACATACGAAGAGGCAGAGGCCCTCGTTGAAGAATTTTTAAAAAAATAAATATGCCACTTTCTATCCCATCACGCCCATCTGGATTAGGAATACCGCGAAATATTGGAAAAATTGGAGTTCCACAAAATATCGGACGCGCACAAAGTACCCATACTTCCATGCTCAATCAAAAAATTGACCGACAAAATGCACGCGTCTCCATGAACCAAGTACTCAGTGCAAAAGCCGAAGCTCGTGGTGAAAAAACAACCTCTATCAACCGTGTTGGTTCTATGGGAAATATTGCCCATACATCAACAGCTCGCTACCAAACAAATATTAAAACATCTGTTAACGATACAATTGCCTACGATCAAAATGCAGAATATGCAGGATCAGACGACAAACGCTACAGTCATGTACAAAGACTTATCCGAGCTAGAAAGGCCAAAGAAGCAGAACTTCTCCGAAAAAAAGCAGCAGGACAATCTTAAAAAAAATACTCTCGATAAGAGAGTATTTTTTATTTTATACAAGTTTTTCTCGCAAGAGTTTTTCAATCACTGCCGGATCAGCCGTCCCCTCTGTTGCCTTCATACACATACCAATCAAAAATTTTATCACAGGATCTTTTCCACTCTTAAATTGTTCTACCTGAAGTGGATTATTTTTTATAACATCCTCAACCACAGAAACAAGTTTTCCTTCATCCGAAACTTGACCATACCCCTTATCCTCCATAATATGTGTTGGATCCACATCAAGGTCAGAATCAATCATATCCAAAAGAAGTTTCTGTGCATTCGTTGAATTCACCCGCCCAGAAGAAACCAAGGCAATAAATTCAGCAAAATTTTCTGGACTTACTCGCAAATCTTCAATATCCAAATTTTTTTCATTCAAAATTGCCTTTAGTTTATTGATCATCCAGGCAGAAGCCAAACGTGCCATTTTATTTTTATCTTCAACAGAAAGATCTGCAAGCCACTCAGCAAGTTCACTCATAACTTCCTCTGCAAAATTTGCCCAGGCATTATTATCTGTCAAAAATTTTGCATCCGCATAAGAAAAACCATATTCTTCATGAAATCTCAAACGCTTTTGTATTGGTAATTCGGGCAAAGAAACTTCCCCAGCAATAAGAAGGGGTGAAAAAGGTGGAATGTCAGGTTCAGGAAAATAACGATAGTCCTTGGCACTTTCTTTGATACGCTGCGAATAGGTTTCTTCACGGTCCTCATTCCAACCACGTGTTTCCTGTGGCCACGATTCACCCTTATCAAGAAGTACTGATTGACGCACAATTTCATAGGCAATACCGCGTTCAACCGCACGAAAAGAATTAAGATTTTTCAATTCTACTTTGTTATTGAGTTGAGCACCATTCAAAGGTCGAACCATTCCATCGACAATTTCAAATTTTCCTTCTTCTTGAACAGAGATGTTTGCTTCACAGCGCATCTGTCCGCGTTCCATATCAGCATTCGATACTCCAAGAGCACGCAAAATAAGCTGGAGTTCCTGACAATAAACCCGCGCTTCAAGAGCACTGTGCAAATCAGGATCCGTCACAATCTCCACAAGAGGGGTTCCCGAACGATTAAAATCCGCAAGGGTTGTTCCCTCAAGATCATGATAAAGTTTGGCGGTATCTTCTTCAAGATGTGCTCTTGTAATACCAATACGTGCTTTTTCACGGGCATTGTCTTCGAGAATAAAACTCAAATCCAAAAATCCATGTTCAGCGATCGGTTCATCGTACTGTGAAATTTGATAACCTTTGGGAAGATCTGGATAAAAATAATTTTTACGCGCAAATACGGAGTTTTGATTGATGCGCGCACCAATGCTTAAGCCAAATTTAATC
>CAZQRI010000081.1:0-3951 GCA_964595805.1 uncultured Gammaproteobacteria bacterium | reverse complement strand
GTATAGACCGTCACATCATGTCCGCGCGCAATCAATTTGGCAGAAAGTTCATATGCCACATTTCCCATACCACCATAATATGGCGGAAAAGTACAAACAAGTTGGGCAATACGCATACAAAGAAATTATTTCTTTTTGAGATTATCAATCGCATTGTTTCGAACAATCTTGCTGATCTGTCGATTGATCCCCTCTATTTTCACATTGAGCCGAAACAATACAAAAAAAATCAAAAGAACCGAAACATACAAAATCAAATCGACTCCACGACCAATGCCAAGTTTGTTGGCCAAAACTGTCGTACTGTTTGGGAAAAAAACAACTACATCAACCGCAAGCCAAAACAAAATCCAAAATGCAGTTCCACGAATCCCCAAACCATCTTTTTTTCTATGCAAAAAAATAGTAGAAATCGCGACCGCCGAAGCCAGAAGAATAAGAGTTTGAAATATCATATTAGTGTAAAAATCGACCCAAAATTAAATCTTTCAAAATGTTGAGACCACCCTTTACATTTTGCCCATATTCAAAATAACGCACGGTGACTGGAAACTCTCTATACGAAAGCCCCTGTTTTTTTACCTGTGCAGGAATTTCACTCGCATGGGCCATACGATCCTGTTCTATATATATAGCATTCAAAGCCTTTTTATTCAAGATACGAAAGCCATTGTGCACATCACTCATATTTGGGGTACCAAACAAAGCATTCACGACTTTTGAAATAGGAAAAATAATATAGCGCTTACTCAAAGGCAAATCCCCTTTTTTATCCAAAAATCTCGAACCAAATAACACATCTACCTTGGCAGTTTGTATTGCCTCAAGTGCTGGAACAATCTCTGTGGCATCAAACTGACCGTCGGCATCAAAATGCAAAACAAAATCTGCGCCTCTTCTGCGAGCATATTCATGTCCGGTTTCAAGGGCTGCTCCCTGTCCACGGTTCACATCATGCACCAATACCGTCGCGCCAGCAGATCTGGCAATATTGGCAGTCTCATCACTTGAACCATCATCCACCACCACAACTTCGTCAACATATTTTTTCACAGCAAGAACAACAGACTCGATTGAGTCTGCTTCATTGAATGCTGGAATAATGGCGAGGAACATATAAAAGTTACTGGAGGATATTTTTTTTGGAGCTCGTCGCAGCGTATTATTTTTTACTTGTATTATCCGCAGATAGGGACAAGTAAAAAATAAGTAGCGAGACAGCGAAAAAAGAATTCCTCCGGCAAACGAAGATAATTTTAATTGAATCCAAGAGCCTGTTTATTTGCAAGAGTGAAGTCAATCGACTTACGAAGTCCATCTTCAAGTCGAATCAATGGCAACCAACCGAGCAACTCTTTTGCCTTATGCAAATCTGGGATACCTTTTTTGTTGATATAATCAAGGGGCTTATCAAAAACCACTTTTGAGGTCGAATTGGTCATTGCTATAATACTGCGAGCAATATCGGCAATACGATACATATTGTCAGAACCAAGATTGATAATATAAGCCTCTGGTCCTGTATGCATGTGACGCAATAAACCATCCACAATATCCGATACATAGCACAGGGTCTGTACGGTATTTTCATCACCATACACCAAGAGATCTTTTCCTTCAAGGGCACTAGTAATAAAATCTGGAATGAGGCGTCCATCCCAAAGCTTCATACGTGGGCCATAGCCAGGGAAAATACGACTAATTTTGGTATCAAGTCCATAGACCTGACGATAGGTTTCGACACAAGTTTCGGCAAAGCGTTTTCCTTCGTCATAGCAACCACGTGGTGACAAGTGATTGATCACCCCTTCTGTTTCTTCTGTAAACAAAAGATTATCTCCACGAGGCTCTCCGTATACCACAGAACTCGAAGCAAACAAATATTTGGCACGATATTTGACCGCCAAATCCAGCGTACTAATCATGGCACTCGAATTCGCCCAGAGCGATCGCAAACGATGCTGTTCAAAGTTTTTTGGACTTGTGGGACATGCCAGGTGATATATTTCTTGAATTCCCTGAAAGTTCACACGAAATTTATCGAGTTCTGGAAAATCAGTCAGATCAATTGGTTGACTCACGTCGTAGCGAATAAACTCAAAATCAGGATACTGCAGCAAGTGGTTGATATTTTCAATTCCAGAATTGGATAAATCATCAATACAAATAACCTTTGCTTCACGGAGCAAACGTTCACAAAGGTGAGATCCAAGAAATCCAGTACCACCGGTCACAATAACATTTTTTTTCTCAAAGATTGGAGTTTGATTACTGGCCATAGGAGTAAAGTTTAAATTATTGGAATAAGAGAAAATTTTTGATTTTCTGAGACAAGAACAGGAATGCGACTCATCAAAATACCATTTGTTTTCCAAAGAATCAGATTCTTGGCATTTTTTTCAAATGTTATAATATCATCTTTTTTATCTCCATTAAAATCTCCAATTACAAACTGAATATCGCTTGCAGAAGTAGTATTGGAAATAGGAAATTGTCCTTTCAACTTCCCTTTTTCATCAGTCATACTTATCGTTGCATTGAGGCCTTTTTGACTCAAAAACACATATTCCAAAGTTTTGTCCCCATCCATATCAAAAGCATCGATTTGCAACAAAGTACCAAGCGATGGCAAAGCAATTTTTTGTTTTTCATCAAGATTACTATCCAAAATAGTAAGAAAAGTTTTGTTATTTTCTTTTGAAAGTAAGGCTAGATTTTTTCCTGGAAGAATATTTGCCGCAAGTATATAAGTTCCAGCAACATCTACTTTTTTTGAAAGCAATTTTTTGCCATCAAGTGAAAATACTTGCAGTGGATCTGCCTCTGTTGACGGAACAATCACAATACTTGCTTGGGATGAAGATATAAAATTATCCACGAGAATTTTTCCTTTTGCTTCTGCTGGAAGATTCCAACGTTGCAATTTCTGCCAATTTTGAGAATAAATAGTAACTTGATTATTTCCCTGAAAAAGACGTGTTGTTACATACTGCGTTTCGGCATTATTTTTGAAGGCTTTCAAAAAACTTACTTTTCGTAAATAGGATTGTGTTGATGTAGTAATTGTCTTGTCCAAAGAAATAGTTTCCAAAAGTCCTAGGTCTGTATCAAAAAGCGCCAATGATTTCAAAACATGCACCGAAGCCAAATGATCAATGGTATAACGAAGAGCTTTATCTACCTGAAGCAGCCCAAATCCAAAAGAAGTTTTATAGCCACTTTCGTCTTTTGTTGGAGTCTTGTGGGTTGATTTGAGCAAGGCCTCATAGATTTCTGGAGCCTTCCAATTTGGTTCCAAAGCTTTTATCAAAGCAGCAGCACCACTGACAAGCGGCGTTGCAAAAGAAGTTCCATTCCACCCATCCGACCATTCTTTTGTAAGACCTTCACGTGGTTCGTAGCGCATCAAACTTCCAATGTGAACACCCGGAGCCGTAATATCGATACAGTCAGATCCAAAGTTTGAAAAATCTGCCAAGTGATGTGTTTCGTCAATAGCACTTACGCCCAAAACTTTTTGTTTATCCGAACTTGCTCCCGCATCACTACAAGCAGGATAGAGCGATGACGTATTCAAATTTCCAGAATTATTTCCGGCAGCCGCAACCACGACCACGCCATGTTCGTAAGCATATTCTACAGCTCGATCAAGATCGGGACTATTGGTTCCAACCGCACTAATATTGATCACGCTGGCACCATTGTTGACGGCATAAAAAATTGCCTCGGCAAGAGGTGTATAATCCCCTACACCTGTATTTCCAAGGACTTTCAAGTTCATGAGACTCACCTTCCAGTTTATACCAGCACCATCTTTGTTATTATTTCCAACCGCGCCAATAAGTCCTGCCACCAATGTTGCATGGTGAAAAAAGCCCTTGTCTTTTTCTTCTTGAGAAAGACCAGATACATCAGGAACCGGATTGTTATTTCCTTTTTTTTCATTTCCCC
>CAZQRI010000080.1:0-3969 GCA_964595805.1 uncultured Gammaproteobacteria bacterium | reverse complement strand
CTCTTGGCACTTCGATGGTCAAAACACGATTATTGATCGGTTCATGAACCGCAATAATCTGTGCCATATTGGATACATGTCCAGAAACTCTGTGCCCACCCATTTCATCTCCAATACGAGAAGATCTCTCTACATTTACTTTTTTTCCAGCAACAATATATTGCAGGGTGGTCAAACGCAGCGTTTCCATCATGGCGTGAAAAAATATTTCGGTACCATCCACCCTCACAACAGTCAGACATACACCATCAATCGCAACACTCGCTCCAATTTCAAGTCCTTTTACAAATTCAGAATTTGCATCCAAAGAAAAAGTAAGTAAACTTGGTTTCAAATCAACTGTCTTTACAGGCAGATAGGCTTGTACAATTCCAGTAAACATAATTACATTTTAAAAACCTTTTTTACAAGTCGAATATCTTCATCAATTTTTGCCTTAAGCGCTACGAGATCATCATAGTGTTCAAGTTCACTCACTTTTTGAACCGGATCAATTTCAACAGGCAAACCATAAAATTCTTCTCCAAGATAATCAAACAAATGCGCTTCGACTTTGTTTTCTACCGTATTAATTACCAATGCCGCCTTATATTTTTTCTTTTTTAAGGTGACATTGGCTGCATAAATTCCAGGTTTACATTTGGTATCTTTTATAGAAATATCCAAATTTGCAGTAGGATAACCTAAAGTACGACCAATTTTATCTCCATGTACAACAGTACCTTTAAACATATAGCATGATTACTATTTCTTTATAGCATTTTTAGACAAAATTTCAAGGGCCTTCTCAAGTTCAAGATCTCCACCGAGCTTTGGAGTAGAACTTGCAAGATTTACAAATACATCTGGTTCAATTCCCTTTTCGTGAATCTGACGATCGTTTGGAGTAAACCATTTGGCAATAGTAACCTTGAGAGCCGAACCATCTGGAAGAATATCAAAAGATTGTACAGAACCTTTTCCAAATGTTTTTTGGCCAACAAGCGTCGCTTTTTTGTAATCTTGAAGTGCACCCGATACAATTTCGGCAGCAGAAGCCGAACCTCCATCCACCAAAACAACTGTTGGCATATTTGCCAAACGATGCGTTCCAACGCTTGTACTTTCTTGAGCAGGACCAGAACTCAGTCTTTGACGAACAATCGTACCATTTTCTACCCATTCACTCGCAATTTGAACCGCACTATCGAGATATCCTCCTGGATTACTTCGTAAATCAAGCACCAAACCTTTTGGAGATTTTGGAAGGAGTTGACCGAGAGCCTTATCAAAATCATGCCAGGTATCTTTATTAAATAATGCAATTCGAATATAAGCAATATTATTTTTTTTCATTTCACTGATCACTGTTGGAATAGTAATAATATCCCGTGTAATTTTGACATCAAAGATAGTATCTTTGTCGGCATGTGCCAAAGTAAGTGTTACCGAAGTTCCTTTTGGACCACGAATTTTATTGGCAGCAGCATCTACAGCAAGACCTAGGGTACTTTGACCATCAATTGCATAAATTTTATCACCAGGCTTCAAGCCCGCAAGTTCCGCTGGAGATTTTGGGAGTGGAGCAATAACAACCAATTGTTCGGATCGTTTTCCAATTTCTGCACCAATACCGCCAAACTCACCAGAAAGTTCTGTTGTAAATTCTTTTGCTTTTTCTGGGGGAAAATACACACTATAAGGGTCACCAAGTCCAGCAACCATACCTTCTATGGCCCCATAAAACATTTTTACTTCGTCAGCAGGTTGATTGACATATTGTTTTTTCACTTGATCCCAAACATGCCAAAATTCATCAAAACTTACTTTACTCGAACGAGTCTTTTCGTATAAATTACTAATAGCCGTAATACTTACCGCACCATTTTGGTCAAGTAAAAGTTTTTGCATTCCACGATAAGAAGCAACAATATACCCCGCAGCAAAAGCTAAAAGGATATTTGCAAATATAACAATACTCAAAAAAATTTTCCTTCGATTTGTTGGCTGATCATTCATAAAAAAATTAATCAAAACGTTCTATTTTTACGCCAAGTTTTTGGAGACGTTCCATTAAATTATCATAGGCCCGTTCAATAGGACCAACATTGCGCAAAATAGATTTTCCATTTGCAGCAATCATCGCAATAAGAATTGCCATACCAGGACGAATTGCAGGTGGACAAACAGATTCATTTCCAAGAAGTTTACTTGGGCCCTGTATAAGAAGACGGTGCGGATCCATAAGTATTACATTAGCACCAAATTTTTGGAATTCAAGACTATACAGAGCACGATTTTCATAGGCCCAGTCGTGAACCAGAGTTTGACCTTTTGCCTGAGTTGCAATAGGAACAAAAAATGGCAAGGCATCAATATTGAGACCAGGAAATGGACGACCATAAATTTTGTCTGTAAGTGCAGTAAGCTGAGATGGTTCAAGTACAATATCCGCAACCCGAAATTTTCCAGTACCCTGAAGACGAAGATTGGTCAATGTAAATTTTTGTCCCATCACACGAAGTTTTTCGAGTTCAAGTTCCAAAAATTCAAGCGAACAATTTTTTACAGTAAGAGCAGATTTGGTCGTCACTGCAAGCGCAATCCAAGCCATGGCATCTACTGGATCTGGGATAATTTCATATTTTTTAACAGGCTTCAATGTTTTTACTCCTTCAATTTCAAGGGTTGTAGTACCAACACCTTTTATTTTCGCTCCAGCCTTGATCAAAAAATGACAAAGATCTTGAATTTGGTAGTTTGCCGAAGCCATCTTGAGAGTCGTTTTTCCAGAGGCCAAAACAGCTGCCATCACGGCATTTTCTGTTGTGGTATCTCCAGATTCATACATAACAATATAGGCAGATTTGAGCGGTGCATTATGAACTTCGTAATATTCACTTTTGGAAACAACGTTTACCCCAAATTGCTCAAGGGCCAAAGAATGTGGTTTGATACTTCGAGCACCAAGCTTACAACCGCCTGACTTATACACCCGATAATTTTTTTCTCGAGCCGCCAAAGCTCCAAAAAACAAAAGCGAAATACGCATGGCAGAACAGAGTTTTTTGTCGATTTTTTCCATGTGCAAAGGACCTGTCGTATCAAGTTCACCCCAATAGTTTCAAGAAGACGTACCAGCTTAATAACTTCGTCAACATGAGACATATTGGCAAATGAGCTCTTGCCCTTTATCAATAATGTCGCTAAAATAAGAGCAACCGGGGAGTTTTTACCACTCGTCGCCTCTACACTTCCATGCAATTTTTTACCCCCTTCAATGCGATAATAAGGCATATAAAAGTATTGTATTAATGCGAAAAATAAGCTACTCTATTGTACAGTCTCACCATAAAAAAATCAAACTTTTATGAACTACCCCCCATATCCCCTTAGTAGCCGTGCCAGAAACGTAATTTTTGCTGTATTTACGCTATTATTCTTTATAATATCCCCTACAGTGACCCTGTATACAGCGGGATATAGATTTGATTTTCATTCTTTTCGTATCAGCAAAATTGGGGTTTTGAGTGTGGATATACTCCCAAATGATGCCCAAGTTTACCTCAATGACAAACATATTCTCCAAAGTATCCCCATGAGAATCTCAAATTTAATCCCCGGAAGCTATCATTTGCGCATTGAAAAAGATGGCTACCTCCCATGGATCAAAGATATTGTTATTGAAGAAAGTAAAACCACCTATATAAAAAATGTAACTTTGTTTGCTATTCATAATCCAGAAATTATTGAAAGCAACCCCACACTTCTCGATATTTTTCCTTCTCGTGACGGAAATTTTATTTTAGAAAAATTTGTCACAGACGACGAAACAAAATTTGTTTTATTTGATACCATCCAAGAAATTAGCACGGTACTTCCAAGCTCTACTGTTTCTGCCGATACTATTTTTTGGTCAGAAAATAATACCTCCATTGCCCTGATCACACATGTCTCAAATACTATCCAAACTACTGTTTTACAAGCAGA
>CAZQRI010000079.1:0-3979 GCA_964595805.1 uncultured Gammaproteobacteria bacterium | reverse complement strand
TGTTGTATTTGTGTGTGAACTTCTGGCAAACTATTGACATGTGACATTTCAACGCTTGTGTTTTCTGGGACAGCAAAATGTGGGTCAACTTGTTTTGCAAAAACTGTTTCAGTACCCTGATTTACCTTCTCTGGAAGTGGTTGGACAACTGGAGCTTTTGTTTCGTGGTGAGCATAGGCACGTGGTGCATGATGCGATACAAAACGTTCATCAACCACTTGAAGGTGTGGCCCTTTGTTGTCAAAGGTCACTTCAATTTTTGCTCCTGGCTGCAGTGTTTTGGTATAGAGCCAATCACCATTTCCTTTTGGAATGCGAACACCAAATTTTTCTACTTCTTCGACACGCCATCGATGAAGGAGATCTTTGTTTACAAAATCTTCAAGACGAGTACCAGAAAGTCTCATGGCATTGCCTTTGGCAAGAGAAGCACGAAGCCAATCACTGTGATTTTCACGAATAGATCCCAAAATACGAGGACCAACTTCGCCGTTACCTTGAAAATGATTTGCAGCATTGAGAAGTCCATCTCCTCGTCCAACAGTAAATGAAGGATTAACATCATGATGAATTTCTGGAGAAAGATAAGGAGGACCTTGGTCAACATATCCAGGATTCATTGAAGCAGAACCCCCACCTGCAATTACATGTGGAGATTGTGGACCTGGGTCTGTTTCATTTGCCCCTGTAGAAGTTTCTTTATTTGCATTTGCTGGATAAAAATCATCTGGAAAAAGTGCATGACGAAGTGCATCAATACCCATACCAACTCCTGCACCAATACTACCGGCAATAACACCTGTTTTGATACCTGCAATGGCTTTTTCGCCGAGACTTGCAATACGCTGCGCTTCAAAAATAAGTTCTTCGGCCTGGCGACGACTGTTCTCATCCCCTTTTTCAAGAAGAAGTCTGGCCTTGGTCAAAAGTTTTCTTTGATGGGATTCAACTACACGACCTTCATTTTGCGCGGCTTCCATACCTTTCATGGCACCGATGATTCCAAAACGAGTTGCAGCACGACGTGCTGTCGAATCAATAAATTCTGTTCCCATGTTGAATCCTGTACGTGGCAAAAATGAAGCCATGGTAAAACCAACCGCACCATTCCAAAGAGCTGCTGCAGCAGTACCTTTCCAAAAGTCAGCTTTGTTTGCCGAGTACAAACTTCGTTTTTCTCCAGAAACACCTTCGGCACCACGAGTAACACGATCCCAAGCATTTCGGAAAAATGAACTTTTGTTTGTCTGAAGACGAACTTCTTTTGAATAAGCAGTCGAAGGATTATTTTCGTCGTGGATCAAAAGCGCACGATCAAGACGCATTTCGGTAAGGTATTCTTCCATTTTTTCTGCTTGTGGAAGCAGTACTGCCATATCTTCTTTTGACATGGTTTTTATATGATCAAACATTTTCAAATATTGTGCCTGTTCGTGTTGGATTCGAGTATCCAAAGATTTTGCATGCACAAGTCCCTCTGTTCCACCCTCTACATTGTGTTCCAAAATAGCATCGAGGACAGAAAGCATACGTTCTTCTCCAACATGCCTTTCTTTTGTCAAAAATCCGTTTTTGATACGAGCATAGACTTGTTCTTTTATACTGTCTCGTTTTTCCATTTTTTTCTCAAATTTTGATCGGTCAGAAATTCTTTGGGCAAATGTTGAAATAATACCAACAGTCGCAGCAGTGGCACGTGCGCTAATAGAAGTCTGTGCCCATTTATTGAGAGCAAGAATAGCACTCGATGTTGCAGCACCGGTCAAAATACCAACTTTACTATTGGACCAAGTTTTTTCAACCCAAGTACGCAGTTTTCCTTTTTTGCCAGATCCACCGTGACCACCATGTCCCCCATGACCACCGTGACCACCATGGCCACCGTGTCCTCCATGTGCAGCATGGCCATCTTCTTTTTCTGACATCAACTCATGAAGTTCTTCATCACACTCAATCATACCTTGCAGATCGCGTGCCACCATCTGGTCAATAACATTGTGAAGAACCAGCCATCCTTCGGATTGCCACTGCTCTTCAAAGGCTGAAAAACTTGTAAATCCACGAGCAATCACACGCTCTGTTACGGCTGCTTTTTGTTCGGGAGTCAAATGTGAAAAAAGATTTCTCATTTCGGCTTCAACATCACGCATGAGACGTTCACCAAGTTCAAATTGTTCAAAAGAAGCACGGGCAAATCGTTCGTGAATAGCACCCAAATGTTCTCTTCCTAATACTTCAAATGCATACTCCAAAGTCTGGTATTTTGGCGCTTCGCTTTCAAGTTTTTGGGCATGTGCTTTTTTTGTTTCGGCTTCAGCAGCAGCTTGTTGTGCGGCCGCTGCTTCTGCGGCCAATGCTGCCGCTGCTTCTGCTGCTACCCGTGTCGCTTCAAGTGCCTCGGGAGTTGGAGGAACAAGAGGTGGAACATCTGCGCTTGTCCCTGCAGAAGAAGCTTCTGTTGATTCTCCAGAAGAAGCTAATAACTCTGGACCAGGAACAGGTTCAACAGAACTTACAAGAGCCTCAGAATCTGGAATATGTTCTGACCTTCTTATAAGAGCATAGTTTTCTTCTTTTGGCATATCCATAATAATAGGTTTTGGAAAGAATTTTTTAAATTTATCTCGTAGACCATAGGCTTCGGGAATGCTATCAACAAGATCTGGTTCAAAAAAAGCATTGGTAAAACTTGCTGTTATTTTATAAGCAGAAATCGCAGAAGTTTCTTTTCCTACTTTATCAAAAGTAATAATACCAGCAAAATGCTGTATTAACCATTGCAATTCTTCAAAAGTTTTTGTCTCCTCAATACGTTCTATCAATTCTTCTTGAATATGATGTATACCGGGCTCCAAAACAAAATTATTTCCAAGAATTTTATCCAAAGTTTCTCTTATACCATAAATTTCTGGTACTTTATTATTCTTAATTTTTCCATACCAAATACGCTGTAAAAGTGCATCTGCCAAATCTTCTTTTGAAGAAGAGTATACTTCACCACTAAGCTCGTCAAAAAAGTTAATCGTCTCTGGAAGTATATCTATAGCACTTACAAGCTCTTCAATCGAACGACAAGATCGTATCTTTTTTTCTCGATTTCTTTCATAGTGTTCACCTTCAAATTGAGCTTCAACTTCTGCTTTTACAGCATCTCCAATTTTTATTAAATTTTGCCCAACAAGAACATGCCACTGTTCGTATGAAATAGGATACACAACATGTGATGAATCTTCAACACTCATTGTTTTTCCACGAATGTCTTTTATGTAACAAAATTTTTTACCCCCCGGAATTTGAATTACAAGAGGTTCCCCAACTTTTGGTTCCCCTTCCCATGCATATTCTACAAATTCTTCTGCCCGATCTTTACTCAATGGACACAAAAGTTTCCCATCCATAGCAAGATTCCAGCGTTCTGCTTCAAAAATTTGCGAATTTTCAGGAAATAAATAATCCCCCACCATCAAAGTACGACTTTCAAGATCAAAGTCTAAAATTTCAAAAGGATATGTTTCTTTCCCGGAATCAATATAAGTAAAAATATCTCCTTTTCGTGGTTTTCCTTTAAAAATAGCATCAATCTGTTCGGCAGTTATTTCTACATCACCCATACTCTCGGGACTCGAAATAACATCTGGTTCAGATTTTTTTACTGCCAAACTTTTTTCCAAAGCATCTTTATCCCATTTTACATTTTCCATCAAATATTTCACGACATCTTCACTCTGTATTCCCAAAGATTCTAGTTCACTTGATATTTTTTCTGAAAGTAAATCAAAAAATTTTTTGAGTGAAAAAGATTTTCCACCAAACATGACCTTATACCTTTTATTTTTGAGAATAATATCTCTTTCAAGAGAAAAATCTTTTGCAAGAAACCATCCTTGAATAGTTTTTTCTTTATTTTTTTCTTTGTCCTCTATTTCAGACCCATCAGATTTAGAAAGAGCCTCTATATTTGAAGCAAGATCTTGAGCCT
>CAZQRI010000078.1:0-4018 GCA_964595805.1 uncultured Gammaproteobacteria bacterium | reverse complement strand
CGTCACATTATACTTTTTTCTTCAATAACTCTTTATTCAACATAATACTACCTTTCTCTATAAAGGTATTTTTTTGCTAAAATATTGACATTTTCTAATTTTTATGATAAAAGTCTATCAACTTTCATTTCCCGAGGAAACCAGTGGTCATAAGTACGAACTTTGGTCTCCACATGCTCGAAGAGCGTGCTTGGAGACAAGAGATGCTCGAGGGCAACAGCGCCGAGGAGCTCCACGAGCTTCTCAAAAGGGCGCTGGAAACGGAGTTGCTCCAAGCAGCAACCACCCTCGCGATCTGTCTCATTGGTCACAAGGATGTGACTGCCACGCAGTTGAGGTTTGTAATCGCCAACCTCGACTCGGTCAATACTCTTCGCCTCATCCAAGAGGCGCAGAAACTCACCGCCGAAGAAGCGGAGTGATCCCAAACACCCCGCCCAAGAGAACACGTGCCTTTCTTTCAAAAGATTGAAGGAAAAGCAAGGAGATGCTCTTGGGCGGGATTGTTTTTTCTCTCCAGTATGTTAGTATACCTATCACTATGATCTACCTTTTTGAACTTGGACGCAACAACGAACTTTCACGCGCAGAAATTGAGCAGGTCTTTTTGTCACAAAAAATTTCATATACCCTACTTGCACAAGAAAAACAAAACCTCTTTTTGGAAACCACAAAAAATATTGATGCCACAAAAATAATGAACATACTTGGTGGAACCATAAAGATTTCTGAACAAGTTAACGAATCTGCAACAAGCGACACTATTTGTGAATATTTAAACACCACGCAAAACGATGGAAAAATCCAATTTTCTATTAGCGGAAATAATGCAAAAGAAATAGCACTCAGCGCAAAAAAACTTCTCAAAGCCGAGGGCCGATCCGTACGATATATCGAAGCAAAAAATACAGCAACTATTTTGCACAATAACTTGATCGAAAAAAATGGTGATCTGACACTGAGCCGTCAGGGTCTCTTCGTCACCCGCGCTATTCAAGCTATTGAAGAATGGGGTGAACGTGATTTTGGGCGACCAGGTCGCGACAACCGCAGTGGTATGCTTCCACCAAAACTGGCACGTATTTTGATTAACCTTACAGGGACGACAAATGACCAAACAATTCTTGACCCCTTTTGTGGATCTGGAACTGTAATAAACGAAGCCATGGCGCTCGGATTCAAAAATATTTTTGGAAGCGACCTTTCCGAAAAAGCAATTGACGATACCAAAAAGAATATTGATTGGATGAAAGAACAAAATCCAGAAACACACTTTTCCACCCCAAAAGTATTTGTATGTAATGCAACACAACTACAAACACACATCCAAAAAAATACCATTCATGCCATTGCAACAGAACCTTACATGGGTAAACCTTTACATGGAAATGAAGATAAACACACACTCACAAAACAAGCCGACGAACTACGCGCTCTGTATCTCGCTGCATTCAAGACATTTCAACAAATTCTAGCCCCAGGGGGAACAATTGTATTTATTATTCCACGTTTTTTACACAAGCAAGAATGGATTCGTATAGATATACTCGCCCAAATCCAAAATTTTGGCTTTTCACTCGAGCGCCTAAGTCCTACAGGAACATCACTCCTCTACCACCGACCAGAGCAGTTTGTAGGCCGCGAAATCTGGAAATTTAAGAAGATTTAAAGTATTTTGTGCCAATATATTGACAAAAGAAAACATATTCTATATAATGGCTCCACCATGCGGGTGTAGTACAATGGCTAGTACGACTGCCTTCCAAGCAGTATATGACGGTTCGATTCCGTTCACCCGCTCGAGAACAATTTGCCAACACATATCGCGGGGTAGAGCAGCCCGGTAGCTCGCGGGGCCCATAACCCTGAGGTCGCTGGTTCGAATCCAGCCCCCGCAACAAAAAAGCCAATGCGGCGGTAGTTCAGTTGGCTAGAACGTCTCCTTGCCAAGGAGAAGGTCGCCAGTTCGAATCTGGTTCGCCGCTCAAGGTGAGCAATCACCCCAAAAACATACAATTTCCTACTATTGTATGGCAAGAAAAACCCTTTTTTAACAAAAGGGTTTTTTCTTTTATAAAGCCAAAAATATCCACAAAAACCATTACTTATTCCCATTCTATCCACAGAAAATTGTAGTGAAAATAAAAAAATATGCTATAATGATACTTGCTAGAAAACATACAGTACCCTACGCTGTATGGCAAAAAAGAAAAACCATCCTTTTAATCAGGGTGGTTTTTCTTTTTCTCTTTTCAAAAAAATTATATTCCCGAATAAATAATATCTGCCTTCTGTGCCGGTTGCTCTGCAAGAAAATAACGTTCGTCTTGTTCCATCCAAGTATCAAGCCACTTTCTTTTCCACTCCTGATCACGATTGATAATGCGCTGCCGTCGCAAATCAAAAGGCGCATCCACCCAAACAGACAAATCATAATAGGGCAAAAATCTTTCCTGAAGAGCATAAATACCTTCGAGAATCGTAATACTTTTGGGGTGCATTTCTACCCAAGCTTCTCGAATATTTTTTTCCCAATTATATTTTTGATAGCAAATAGCCTTTCCCTCTTGAAAAAGACGAATCACATTTTCAATACGATCCCAGTCAAAACAGTTGCTAATTATATTTTGAGAACTATGTATTTCCCCTCGTTCTTGCTCTGTTTTATAAAAATCATCAACATAAATAATACGAGAATCAGAAATACGCTGCTCTAGTCTTTTTGTAAGAAAGGTTTTTCCAGATCCGCCAAGTCCACTAATAGCAACAAAGGCACTCCCCTTTTGTTTTTGGCATGCCAAAATTTTTTCAACGAGATCATCAAATTGATCCATACAAAAAATAACTCAAGAAATCTCCGAGTCATCAGCTCTTTCACCTTTATCAAGACGGGCCTTAAGTTCCAAAAACTGATTCTCTGCATTTTTGATCTCCCCACGGCAAAACTCGACAAGCTCAACCCCTTTTTTAAATTCCAAAAGACCCATTTCTACATCAAGGTCTTTGGTGTTCAAACCTTCCACAATCTTCTCCAGCTCTTTGAGGGCTTCAGCCAGGCTCATTTTTGAATTTGACATACAAAAAAAGAATTATTGCCCTACTATACCAAAAAAACACAGCCCCGTCCAAATTTCAATATTTTGGCTCTACAAAGATAATTATTAGCATGCAGAAATTGACTTTTACAAAAAACTCTGTAAGAATACAGGCATTCAGACGTCTTTTTATCTAGACAAAGCTATGAGTAGCCTCGAACAAGATTTTTTACAAGTATACGAACGCGAAGCCGACGCTATCTATCGCTATTGTTATTTTCGTCTCTACGACAAAGAAAAAGGCAGTGACTTCATGCAAGAAGCCTTTACCAAAGCCTGGCAATATATTTCGGAAGGAAATGAAGTAAAAAATATTCGGGCTCTTGTATACAAAATTGCCAATAACATTATTATCGACTATATACGAAAAAAGAAAGAAGCCTCACTCGAAGCACTCCAAGAATCAGGATTTGAACCGGGGGCACACATGAATGAAATGTCCGACAACTATCTCGATGCAAAAACAGCGGTCCAAAAGTTACAACTCATTGAAAAAGAATACCGCGAAGTTGTTTATATGAGATATGTTGAAAATTTAAGTCCACGAGAAATTGCAGATATCCTTGGAGAATCAGTCAACATTGTATCGGTGCGAATTCACCGTGGTATAAAAAAATTAAAAAAAATACTTTAAAAAAGTATGTGGAAAATACAAAAAATATCACAATTCAAAAAACAAATAAAAAGTATAGTTCTTGATGCTGCAAAAAAAGAAGAAAGCAAAGAAAATATAATTGCATACATGAAAATGCATCCTGTAAGAAAAAATGAAATCAACCGTCTCAAACTACAGACGCGCGGAAACATTTTATTTTTTAACAGAGAACATATGTACGCAAAAATTGCTACTCTTCTTATTCTTCTTTCGGGAAGTGGAACTGCCTTTGCTGCAGAAAACACAATTCCAGGAGACACACTCTATG
>CAZQRI010000077.1:0-4068 GCA_964595805.1 uncultured Gammaproteobacteria bacterium | reverse complement strand
TTCTCATATTTATGATATAAATAGACACATATTTAGTATACAATAAAAAGTCCTAAAAGACAATTGAAGCTATGAAAATTGCCTACCGCATCAAACAAGGAGTTCTTATTTTGGGAGACTTTTTTTCTTTTGTTGTAAGTTTCTGGTTGACCCTTGCCATTCGCTATTGGCAAACACCAGATATGTCAGCTATTTTGAGTCATACAGGCCTCTACAGCGGCCTCTTTTTCTTTTGGATTGTTATCAACTACATCAATGGACTCTATGACCTCAGTGGTCGCATTGTTCGCGGCAATCTCTATCGACGCATTGCAGAAACCACATTTATTATTTTAATTTTTAGTATCATTTATTTTTATTTGTTACCAAATACTGATATTACTCCAAAACGAGTACTCTTCCTCAATGTTTTGATTGGCTATAGCATTATGGCCCTCTGGCGAGCTCTTTTCAACAAATATATCGGAAGCCAAAAACTTCGCAGCAATGTTATTTTTGTTGGACTCACACCAGAATCACGAGACCTCATGGATTTTATTTTGAAATATCCAAACAGCGGCTATCATATAGTATCTGTTATTGACCTTGATAAAACACTCAAGGCTCATGATCATGATTTTGCAGTGTACCACGAACTCAAATCTTTGCGTCCTGCCATTACCACCTACCAAGCGCAGCTTGTGGTGATTGCTCCACACCTTCAGCGCGACGAAGAAGCCCTGCGCGAACTCTACGAACTGCTTTTTTGGTCAGTAGAAATTGTTGATGCAACTTCTTTTTATGAAAATATTACCGGACGCATTCCACCCGCTACTTTTTCCGAAGCGTGGTTTCTCGAACACATCCACACACGCGTGAATCCCCTCTACGAAAAATGGCGCACCGTCCTTGATTATTGTACTGGTGTACTTATGGGCCTTGTCTTTGTGACACTCGGCGCCCTGATTGCTCTTGGAATTCGACTCTCTTCACCAGGACCAATTTTTATTAGACAAAAACGTGTCGGACTCAATGGTGAAATATTTACTCTGTACAAATTTCGTTCCATGTATGCCCTTTCTGCCGATGGCAGTGCCGAAGTATCTGGAGTTGAATTTGCCAAAAAAGAAGACAAACGTATCACTCCTCTTGGAAAATTTTTGCGAAAAACTCGCCTTGACGAATTACCACAGTGTATCAATTTGATGAAACGAGATGTGACCCTGATTGGTCCACGACCCGAACGTCCAGAAATTGTCGAAGAACTTACCATGCGCATGCCTTTTTACCCACTGCGCCACGTGGTTCGCCCTGGTCTCACAGGTTGGGCAGTGCTCCACCAAAATTATACTGATACGATTGAAAAATCTCTTGAAAAATTACAATACGATTTGTACTATATCAAAAACCGTTCATCACTCCTTGATATTTCCATTCTTCTTCGCACCGTGAATGTCGTGCTCCGTCTCATGGGACAATAAAAATTACAGTATAAAAAAAACCATCCGAGCAATCGAATGGTTTTTTGTTTTATGAATCTTTCAAGAATCGTTTGAGATACTGTCCCGTATAACTTTTTGCGGTACGAGCAACTTGTTCTGGAGTACCACAGGTTACCAGCTCTCCCCCTTTGTCTCCACCTTCTGGCCCAAGATCAATAATCCAATCTGCACATTTGATGAGATCAAGGTTATGTTCAATAATCATGACCGTGTTGCCCTGCGAAGTAAGACGTTGCAAGACATCCACGAGTTTGCGAACATCTTCATAATGAAGACCGGTTGTTGGTTCATCAAGCAGATATAGGGTGCGTGTTGTTCCACGTTTGGCGAGTTCTTTACTCAGTTTGATACGCTGCGCTTCTCCACCAGAGAGCGTGGTCGCAGATTGACCAAGTGTCAGATAATCAAGTCCAACTTGATTCAAAATTTTGAGTTTATCGTTGATGAGCGGAACATCTGCAAAAAATTCTTCGGCATCTTCAATCGTCATATTCAACACATCCGAAATATTTTTTCCTTTATAGTGTACTTGCAAAGTTTCGGCAGTAAAACGTTTTCCTTTACATACTTCACAAACAATCTCCACACTTGGCAAAAAGTGCATTTCGATTTCCAAGGTTCCGCGTCCTTCACAGTTTTCACAGCGACCACCAGGACGATTGAAACTAAAACGTCCGACTTTGTATCCACGCATACGAGCCTCTGGGGTCGATGCAAAAATTTCACGAATCACATCAAAAGCCTTGGTATAGGTTGCAGGGTTACTACGAGGGGTTCTTCCAATAGCCCCCTGATCAATCTCGACAATCTTATCAATATATTCAAGCCCAGTAATACCTTTATTGGCACCAATAGTATATTTGGTATGATTGAGTTTATTGGAAACCGCACGATAGAGCACATTGTTCATGAGCGTTGATTTACCAGAACCAGAAACACCCGTAAGACAAACCATACGACGAAGCGGAATCTCTACCGAAATATTTTTCAAATTATTTTCTGTCACACCTTTGATTTTGATCTTTGGTGTATCACCATCTACTTTACGACGAGTCTCTGGGACTTCAATTTTACTTTCACCTCGCAAATATTTTCCAGTGAGAGATTTTTTGGCATCCCCCAAAGTAACACAATGCGCCATATCCGCACTGGATTTGCTTTTCTGTTTTTCTGGATGCAAAAGTTCTGCCAGAGGCCCCGAATATACCACATCCCCACCATGTTTTCCTGCCCCAGGCCCAATATCTACGACCCAGTCACTCACCATGATCGTATCTTCATCGTGTTCTACCACAATAATGGTGTTTCCAATATCACAAAGATTACGCAGTGTTGCAACAAGCCTATCATTGTCTTTTTGGTGCAGTCCAATAGTCGGTTCGTCAAGCACATACATGGCACCCACGAGCTTTTGACCGACCTGCGAAGCAAGACGAATACGCTGCGCCTCTCCACCAGACAGCGTTCCCGCACGACGATTGAGCGAAAGATAATGCAAACCAACATTCAACATAAATTGAAGTCTATTCAAGACCTCACGCATCGCAGCACCCACAATCTCTTGTTCGCGTGCCGAGAGTTTATCATCAATATGAAGAAAAAAATCTACGGCTTGGGAAATACTCATACCCGTCACTTCCCAAATATTTTTCTCTGCAATTTTTACAGACAGCGCATTTTCATTGAGGCGTTTTCCTTCACATTTTGCACAAAGGACCTCACTAAACAGTTCTTCGGTTCCAAGACCAGTACAAGCCTGACAGTATCCATAAGGACTATTGAAACTAAAAAGACGTGGTTCAATTTCTGGAAAACTATAGCCATCGTTTGGACAGGAATATTCGGTACTCAAAAGCGTCTCAACTCCATCTGGATACATAATACCCAACAGACCATTACTGAGTTCTACCGCGTTTTCTACCGCCTCAGTCACACGCTGCAAATGTTCTTTGGGCGAGGTAAATTCTTCATTCGTCGCTGGAATTTTATCGACCACGATTTCAATGGTATGCTTTTTATTTTTATCAAGGACGATTCGATCACGCAAACTTTGCATTTTTCCATCCACTCGTACTTCGAGATACCCACTATTGTACATATCATAAAGCATCTGGTAGTACTCACCCTTTCGTCCGCGTACAACCGGAGCCAAAATAATCAAATCCCCTGATTTTGTTTTTTTGCCACTCGAAACAGGTTTATACTCAAGCAACTTTTCTACCATTTGATCCACACTCATCTTTTCAATTTTGGTTCCACAAACAGGACAATGAGGATGTCCAATACGCGCAAACAAAATACGCAAATAGTCATAAATCTCGGTAATAGTCGCCACAATAGAACGAGGATTGGCCGAATGTGCTTTTTGGTCAATAGAAATAGCCGGTGAAAGACCTTCGATCTCATCTACATCGGGCTTTTGCATACCCCCCAAAAACTGACGGGCATAGGCAGAAAGACTCTCGATATAGCGTCGTTGTCCCTCGGCAAAAATAGTATCAAATGCCAAACTCGACTTGCCACTTCCTGACAAACCGGTAAACACAACCATTTTGTTACGAGGCAACTCAAGAGAAATATTTTTGAG
>CAZQRI010000076.1:0-4107 GCA_964595805.1 uncultured Gammaproteobacteria bacterium | reverse complement strand
GCTACGATTAATGCTTTTATTACCGTGAGTGAAGAATTAGCGTTCGCAGAAGCCCAAAAAGCAGATGAACTCATTGCCAGTGGCAAACAAAATATTCTTACGGGTATTCCTTTTTCTGTGAAAGATGCAATTTGTACTGATGGGGTTCGATCCACTGCAAGTGCAAAAATTCTTGACAATTATGTTCCACCCTATGATGCGACGGTGATCAAAAATATCCGTGAACAAGGAGCGGTACTTTTGGGAAAAACAAACTGTGATGCCTTTGGTCATGGTGCCAGTAATGAAAACTCCATGTATGGTCCTGTAAAAAATCCACATGATGTGAGTAAAGTTGCGGGTGGTTCATCTGGTGGAAGTGCTGCTTCTGTAGCCGACAATCAATGTCTTTTTTCTATTGCCGAAGATACGGGGGGATCTATTCGTCAGCCTGCAGCGCTCTGTGGTATTGTGGGACTTCGTCCAAGTTATGGACGCAATTCACGCTATGGTATTATGCCAATGGCAAGTTCACTTGATACGGTGGGGCCTATGGCAAAATCGGTTGAAGATATTGCATTTCTCATGGAAGTCATGGCAGGACAAGATTCCAAAGATGCAACTACGGTTTCAAATCCTGTACCAAAATATACAGAGGAATTAAAAAAATCTATTAAAAATTTGAAAGTTGGTATTCCAAAAGAATATTTTGATATTGAGGGAATGGAAAGTGAAACAAAAAATATTGTTTGGAACAAAATTCAAGCACTGCAAAAAGAATATAATCTTGAACTGGTGAATGTTTCACTGCCACATACCAAGTATGCAGTGCCCGTGTATTATATCGTTGTCCCAAGTGAAGATAGTTCCAATCTTGGTCGAATTGATGGTATTCGCTATGGTGTGCGTGAAACGGGAGACGATCTTTTTGATGTGTATGCCAAAACTCGTGGTCTTGGTTTTCCAGAAGAAGTGAAACGTCGTATTATGATTGGAACTTACGCACTTTCTGCAGGATACTACGATGCGTATTACCGAAAAGCTCAAAAAGTTCGCACACTGATCATTCGTGATTTTGATACGGTGTTCAATGATGTTGACGTGCTGCTCACTCCGACTTCGCCCTATCCTGCTTTTGGTATTGGAGAAAAGGCAAATGATCCACTCTCTATGTATCTTGCTGATATTTTTGTGTCTCCTGGAGCGGTTGCAGGTATTCCAGGTATTTCTCTTCCGGCTGGAAAAACTTCTGCAGGTCTTCCTGTTGGGCTTCAGATTATGGGGCCACGTCTTCAAGAAGAAAAACTTTTGAATTTTGCGTATTGGGCTGAGAAAATTTAAAATTATAAGAGGAGTTATATATTTGATCTTTGAGCGGGTTAGGACCTTCGTAAAGGTCCGCCCTGAGCCCACAGGCGAGGAAAGCGAAATGATTAAATATATAAATCCTAGATAAATTATATGCGAAAGGAACACATCAAAAAAATGCACGAAAACGCGAGCAAAGTTTTTAGTTATGCAGAAAAAGAAGTGGATTATCGTGAATCCTGGCGCATTTTTCGCATTATGGCTGAGTTTGTAGAAGGTTTTGAATTTCTTTCTACGATTGAAAATGATATTACGATTCTTGGTTCGGCTCGAATCAAACCAGACCACGAATATTATAAAATTGCCCACGAACTGGGTGCACTTCTTGGAAAAAATAAATTTACTGTGCTGACTGGTGGTGGTCCTGGTATTATGGAAGCGGCGAACAAAGGAACCTTTGAAACGGGTGCGCAGTCTTATGGTGTAAATATTGAATTGCCATTTGAACAAGTCCTCAATCCTTACGTTAATCATTCTACATCATTCAATTATTTTTTTACTCGTAAAGTAATGCTGACGTCGCCGGCATCTGCTTTTGTTGTATTTCCAGGAGGATTTGGAACCATGGATGAACTCTTTGAAATTGTGGACCTGATGAACCAAGGCTTTATGCAAAGAGTGCCAATTGTTCTTATTGGAAGAGAATTTTGGGCGCCAATGATGGAATTTTTGGAAAATACTGCTGTGCATCTCGGTTCCGTAAAAGAAAAAACATTGCATTCTTGGGTGATTGCCGATAGTGCCGAGGAAGCCTATAAAGAATTGAAATCTGTAAAAGGAAAATCACCACTTTGTGACTTGTCCCCAACAAATTTTCGTTGTAAAGATAATATTGATTGGAAGGTATTTCGTATTATGTCAGAGCTGGTAGAAGGTTTTGAATTTTTGAATTCTGTAAAAGATGATGTAACGGTACTTGGAACCAAAAGTAAGATTGCAAAGCCAAGCTATTATGCCGATGCCTATGAACTTGGACAGCATCTTGGAGAAAATGGCTATATGACTATTACGGGTGGGGGATTTGGTATTGCCGAACAGGTCAATCGTGGAGCCTTTGAAGTGGGAGGTCCTTCAATTGGTTTGGGTATGAAAATAGGGGACAAACCTCAGCTCAACCAATATTTGAGTAAATCACTCAGTTTTGTGTTTCCTTTTACTCGAAAACTTATTGTGACGGCTCCATCTCGCGCGTTTGTATTTTTTCCTGGAGGAATCGGAGCACTGCATCAACTTTTTGAAGTATTGACTTTGATGCAGACCAAAAAAATGCCGCGTCGTCCTGTGATCTTGGTAGACCATGAATTTTGGGCACCACTTCATAAATTTATTAAAGAATCTTTGGTACACGATGTGCATACCATTTCGGATGAAGATGATGAACTGTATCAAATTGTAGATACTGTAGATAGTATTATGCATGCGATTGAAGAGTGGAAACCCTCACAGGGTGCTGGAAAATAAAAAGTATGATCCCATATTTTGAATGGAAAACAATTTTGCTCGGGCCTCTGACCATTCAAGTTTGGGGTTTGTGGGTGGCTTTTGGAATGCTTTTTGCTTTGTATATTGTAGATAAACGCGCAAAATGTTTGAAATTGAATAGTGAACGGCTTCTTGATATGTCTCTGTGGATGATTGTTTCGGGTATAGTTTTTTCTCGAATCTTTGAGGTTGTATTCTATGAGCCTGCATTTTATTTTTCTCATCCTCTTGAAATAATCAAAATTTGGCATGGTGGACTTTCAAGTTTTGGTGGACTTGTGGGTGCTGTATTTGCATTTTTTATTTTTGCAAAACGAAAAAAAATTGGAAGGGAAGAAATGTATAAAGTCGTGGATATAATAAGTTTTTCAGCTCTTTTTGGTTGGATCATTGGTCGTATTGGCTGCCTTATGATTCACGATCACTGGGGTGCTCATTCGAACTGTCCTTTGGCCATGAATACTGCGAGTGGTCCACGTCTAGAAATGGCGTTTCTTGAAATACTTGGTCTTATACCACTGGCGATAATTTTTTATTTCAATAGAAAAAAACAAAAAGCAGATGCTTGGTTCACTGCAGTACTTTTTATATATTATGGAATATTGCGCTTTGTTCTTGATTTTTTTCGGGCGACTGATATTGCCGGAGCTGATAGCAGGTATTTTGGGTTGACCCCGGGGCATTATAGTGCTATTCTACTCATCGCTTGCGGTATATATGTATACCATAAGAAAAAATAATGGAGAGGTCGCATAGCGGTCTAGTGCAGCACCTTGGAAAGGTGCCATACCTGAAAGGGTATCGGAGGTTCAAATCCTCTCCTCTCCGCCATTGAGAATAGAAATTATTGGGATAGTGAAATTATATTAAAAAATAATTTATGACAAAAATAAATCCTTACATTAATTTCAACGGAAATGCCGAAGAAGCATTTACATTTTACAAATCCGTTTTTGGTGGAGAATTTACTGCTATTATTCGTTTCAAAGACATAGCAAGTGCTGAATTTCCAGTACCCGAAAATGAGGCCGATAAAATAATGCGCATTGTTCTTCCTATTGGCAATAATGTGCTTGTTGCCAATGACGTTCCAGAAATTATGGGACGAGTAAATGAGAATGAAAATAGATCGAAAATTGCAATTACGACAGAAAGTAAAGAAGAAGCCGATAGGATTTTCAATGGACTTTCGGCAGGTGGTACTGTTGAAATGCCAATGGCAGAAAGTCCTTGGGGTACTTACTTTGCTATGTTTCGAGATAAATATGGTATTGAATG
>CAZQRI010000075.1:0-4121 GCA_964595805.1 uncultured Gammaproteobacteria bacterium | reverse complement strand
ATTATCTCATTCTTTCTGACCCTTGACAATATCTCGGTATTCGTATATAATTCTCGGTCGTGTTCATTCCACCAACCAGATCACCATGGAGGGCAATCCGTGAATTTGATGAACGCCAAACGACAACGACTCGGACTGTTCAACAGCCCAGAGCAAGCGGTGCTGTGTGTCTTGGCCATTCTCGGCTTCATGTGCGTGGATATTTTCTTCTTTCAGAATGAAAAAACCGAAACGCCCCCAGCCGTCAACGCGCCACCGACCACCCAGCCCACGCCGAAGAAGGCAACCCCCACCCATCCAACCACCCCGCCCAACGTTCCTCCGGCCACCCAACCAAAAGCCCCGCCCTCACACGAGCCGACGAAGAAGTCGGTTCCCACCATCCACAACGAGGCCACAGCCCTCGCCTAGCCCACCTTCGCACCCCCAATTTTTTTCTTCACAATCATACTTGTAGGAAAAAGATTTACTTGCGAAGGTAGGTATTTCTACAAAAAGTCCCCTTTCGGGGATTTTTTGTTTATTTATTTTTTTCTCGAAGTGTCACCTCGTAGACCACCATCTCGAGTTTGTGGGCCGCTTGTTTGGCCTGATCAAATTTATTTCGCAAATATTTTGTCAGATTAAATTCCATGAGTTCCCCAATAATTTCATTGGCAGTATCCGCACATTTTCGTACCATAGCAAGGTCATGCATCGTTGCCGCCCGAATAGCATAACGAAACAGTTCTCCTGGAACATCGCAAAGACCCGCAAGATAACTTTCTCCCGAAATAGGAAGTCCCTTTACCTCCGTAATATCCCCTTTGATTACAAATTGGTACATCAAACTTGCTTCGACATATTCTTCGAGTGCTGCCATATAGGCACCTTCTTGTCTTATCTCTGGATTCTTTTTGTATTTTTTATTGAGGTCTTTGATCATTTTTTCAATAAGACGAAGCTTTTGGTCAGACTCTTTGAGATCGCCTCTGTGAAGGTCAAAAATAGCCCGCTTGGCATGGTGAAGGGCATCGTCCGCAGTCTTGATCACGTCCCGTCGAATAAGTGCATATTCGTGAAGGTCTTTTTTGAGTTTTTCTACATAGGTTTTTTTGAGCATAGCAATAGGTTAAAAGTAACTCTATGATAGCAAAGATCCCTGTGGAAAACCAGGCTTTCAAAAAATGTTGACTTTTCTCTGAGAATTGTGTATTATATTTGCATCTCAAAAAATGAGAAAAAATGACCTGGTAGCTCAGCTGGTAGAGCAGTAGCCTTTTAAGCTAATGGTCGCGGGTTCGAGCCCCGCCCGGGTCACCATACGGGGATTTGAAACCTCAAAGAGCTGATTTAGTTCATAAATTAGTCCCAATTTGACGGTTCCAAATCCTTTTTGTTTTTTATAGCAAATTCCTTCGGGAAAGACCAATTTTTGGAACCGAGGGCGAAGCTTTGGAGACATATCAAACCATTGTCTGCCAAGGCTATCAATAAAGTTCACCGCATACGACAAAACGGCCTCAATATCGAACTGATCGATCTTGGCCTCACTCATAGAAACCTTTGTTGCGGTGATCTCATTGTCTACTTCTTCCTTTCTCTCCTGAAATTCCTCTTTCGTATAAGATCCCTCCTCACGCATTTCATATATGCGTTTTCTTTTTGTTTCCAAACTTTCCAACTGCTTTTTATAAAAATTTGCCTCGTCTTCAAATGACTTTCCTTTCTCCTCCCATAAGTCCATGACCGTAGCTTTGAAAAAATCCAAAAACTCTTTCTTTGGAGTTATTCGTTCCAAGAGCTTCATAAAAGCATCTTCCAATTCTTCTTTTGAAATATTCTTGCCATACAAAGGACAACCTACCTTGTAACAATGATAATACGAATATCTTATCTTTCTGCCTCTTGGAGAGCTTCCTGTCAAAGGACTTTTGCATTCATCACAAGAAATAAGCCTTCGAAGCGGAAAGTTGATATTCAAACGATCTCTGGCCATCATTTTCTTTGCCTTGCCTGATCGAACCATTTGAATCTGGTACATTTCTTCACGAGTGATCATTGGTTTATGAAGTCCTCGAATCTCTTCATGCGTCCAAGGGTTAATCAAAATACCTGCATAAAAGCCCAAATAATCGCCCATCATTCTATCGACAAACTGAGTAGTTGTTTCTCTTCCCCGAAGACGTGCCAAGCCCCATTTATCAAGCATTACGCCTATTTCTGTTTGTGAATAGAGTCCTGTTGAATATTCTTTGAGTCCTCGTTGAATAATAGGAAATATTTCTGTATGTGGTGGATCTGCCTGTGTTTTTTTGAGACCTTGCACACGGGTTCTTTGACAAACATAGCCAACGGGAGGTTTCATCGGATATATGCCTTGATTAAACTTGGTACTCATACCATCAACACATCTTTGACTTCGAATAGCGTTATCAAACTCAGCACTTGCAGCAAGAACGGTTTCAATAAATTTTTCGGTGGGGCTGTTTCCAATAGGTTCAGTAACTGAATGAAGTGTCACCCCATAATCCAACAAAATTTTTCTTACTCCAAAATGATCCTCAGTATTGCGGGCAAAACGATCCACCTTCAAAACCACAAAGGCCTCTACTTTCCCCTTATTTTTTCGACAATACTCAAGAGCCTTCAAAAGCTGTGTTCTTTCTGCTGTCTTGGCAGATTCCCCCTCTTCGGTAAAAGTTTGAACTATTTCAATCCCTTTTTCATTACAATACTTTGTACATTGTTCTGTTTGAAATTCAAGAGAAGTCCCCTGTACTTGTTCTCCACTCGAAACACGTACGTAAATTATCCCTTTCATATAATGTTCATTAAAAACGAAAAGACAGTCCGATTCACCCAAATTCCAAACCGTAAAGGTATGTTCATTGGCGGACTGCCTTTTTGTATCAACGAACAAAAAAGCCTTTACGAAAATATGGATTTTGGGTGAATATCCATATTATATATTATTCCACGGATCTTTTCCACTCTTCAAAAATGACCTCTGCAAGCGCACGAAAAGAATCTCTGATTTTCTCAGCCTCTTCGTTGGACAAATCCAACTTTTTGAGAATCTCTTTTGTACGCTCTACACTGATCATATATTGTTAACATTGGCTAACCTTCCATAACATTTAATAACAACCTCAACTGTACTATATATAGTTATTAGCACTTCATAGTAGATAGAACTATATAGTCCTATATTAGTACTATAGTATTTAGAAACTTACCTTCGAAACATCAATCCCCGAGACATTATCTTTCATGGCATTCATAAGAAATTCATTTTGTTCTTTATCAAACTTATCAAGTACATAATCCTGAAGTTCTGCCCAATACTTCTTGTCTCCAATACGGACAATATGCATAAATTTACCACCTCCGCATCGAACGGATGGAGGGAATAAAACAAAACGATTTTTATTGTCTTTAAATTTAGTTTTCATAATACGAAAACCACGAAGTTCAAGCGGTCCGATGGTCAAATTTACTTGTGCCATCAAATTTTCATTGTTTTTGAACTGAAATTTTACTTCAATTTTTTGAATGTCTATTTTCATACTTATTTTGATTTTTAAAGAGATAGACCAAGATAGTTGTAATCATATGGCCTATCTCTCAAATAAATTGGATTAAAGTGAAATTACCGTCTTTTTTATACCTGCCTCAACCGTTTTAGAAATAGATACTAAGTAACGTAGTATCTGTTTTTTTACATTCTGTTCATAATCACCTTTTTCTACCAATAAGTTGAACCAATACCTAATGACTCTAGGACTAAAATTCTTCTCACGTACAGTTTCAGCAAAACACAGATAAGTGCTCCATAGTGGGTATTTTTTTTTAAGCTTTTTAAACTTTCGTTGTAATGACTTCATAAAAATTGTTAATAATAAATTTTAATCTCTCCTAAAAATTGACCAATCAAGATGAATATAGTTGATTTTTTAGAGTTTTAAGTGCATTAAAATATGAAAGAGCACTCACTCCAAGATCGTCTTTCCAATATTGCTGAGCCGACTCCTCGAGTTCGTCACTGCCTTCAAAGAGAAATAGAGCCCTTGACTCACCTTTTACTTTTTCTATACGTAGGAGCTTATATCCAACACCAATAAGCCCCGCACTACATCCAA
>CAZQRI010000074.1:0-4133 GCA_964595805.1 uncultured Gammaproteobacteria bacterium | reverse complement strand
CATTTTTTGCATAAACAAAAATGTGCATGAAATTTGCTCCTTTTAGTATAGCACAAAAAAGCTCCCCCGCCCACTCCTTTTTTGAACTTGATTTTAGCCCAAAACTATGATAGTCTAGATAAATATTAACCTTTATCCTATGAAGAGTGGTTTTGCAGTAATCGTCGGTCGTAGTAATGTAGGAAAATCTACCCTTTTAAATACCCTTGTTGGAACCAAAATTTCAGCGGTTTCTTTTCGTCCACAAATGACCCGCCATATTATCCATGGAGCCATGAATACCCCCGAGGGCCAAGCAGTCTTTATCGATACCCCTGGTGTTTTCAAAGATCGCAAAAATCCTCTCAGTGGAAAACTCAACAAAAAAATCGAAGAAGCGATCAAAGATATTGACCTTATTATCTACGTCGTAGACCCAAGTAAAGAAATTGGAAGCGAAGAACGCTCTACCTTTGGTATGATTCGTCACCTTGATACTCCAAAAATTCTTGTTGTAAACAAATCAGACCTCCACCGAGACGAAAAACCTTTTGAAAAAGAATACCTCGAATGGTCAAAATATTTTGACGCGACATTTCAACTTTCTGCTCTGCGCGCCAGTCACATCGAACCACTGCGCCAAAAAGTAATCGAGCTGCTCCCCGAAGGTGAACCTATGTACGATGCCGAGCAACTTACGAATATTGACAACTATTTTTGGATTGGTGAAATTATTCGCGAAAAATTGTTTTCTGTACTCGACAAAGAAGTCCCTTATACAGCGACCGTAGAAGTAGAAAATGTCGAAGAAAAAAAAGACATCACCGTAGTAAGTGCACGTATCCTCACCAGTGATGAACGCTACAAAAAAGTTATTATTGGAAAAGGTGGTTTGAAAATTAAAGAAATTGGCCAAATGGCCCGCCGTGAACTCGAAGCTGCTACCAACAAAAAAATGTTCCTTGATCTTGAAGTTGAGGTTGACTCTCATTGGATAGAACGAGTTTAGTTTTTATATGCTTACACTCTACAATTCTCTTCACAAACAAAAAGAAGAATTTCATCCCCTGCACAATCAAGAAGTCGGATTGTACACTTGTGGTCCAACCGTATATGACTATGCGCATATTGGGAACCTTCGCACCTATGTTTTTGAAGATATTTTGAAACGTGTTTTGAAATATAATGGATACAGTGTCAAACACGTCATGAATATCACCGACGTGGGACACCTCACCGATGACGCTGACCAGGGTGAAGACAAAATGGAAAAAGGTTCAAAGCGAGAAGGCAAAACTGCATGGGAGATTGCTGAATTTTATACAAAAAAATTCAACGAAAATATGCATGATCTCAATGTACTCGAGCCTAGCATTGTCTGTAAAGCAACTGACCATATCCCTGAACAGATTGCCATGGTTGAAACACTTACAGAAAAAGGATTTACCTATACTACCAGTGATGGTATTTATTTTGACACCACCAAAAATCCAGATTACGGCAAACTGGTAGATTTACAAAATCAAGAACTCCAAGCTGGTGCACGGGTGGATATGGGAGAAAAGAAAAACCCACACGACTTTGCACTCTGGAAATTTACCCTCCCAGGTGAAAAACGACAAATGGAATGGGAAGCATTTGGACGCATGGGATTTCCTGGTTGGCACATAGAATGTTCTGCTATGGCCACCAAATATCTTGGAACACAATTTGACATTCACTGTGGCGGAATTGACCATAAACCTGTACACCATACAAACGAGATTGCCCAGACTGAATCCTCAACCGGTATTACCCCTTGGGTCAAATACTGGATGCACGGAGAATTTCTCAATGATAGCAGTGGAAAAATGTCAAAATCCAAAGGAGATTTTCTCACTCTTGAACTTCTCAAAGAAAAAGGCTTTGAACCACTCGCCTATCGCTATTTTTTACTCTCTGCCCACTATCGCAAACAACTTGCCTTTTCTTGGGACGCACTCCAAGCGGCTCAAAATGGTTTGGATAATCTCCGAAATAAAATTGCACAAATTCCAGATCATGTAGCCAAAGACCAACACCATAGCGATGCCTTCCTCACCGCCATCAACGACGATCTGAACATGCCTGAGGCGCTTGCGGTTGTCTGGAATGGAGTTAAAGAAGGAACCCTGAGTCTTGAAACCATCATCCATTTTGACAAAGTGCTTGGCCTCAATCTCCACCAACCAAAAACTGAAGCAGAACCCATCCCAGAAGAGATTCAAAGACTTCTTGACGAACGTACTATTGCACGAGACGACAAAAACTGGGCTCGCAGTGACGAACTCCGTGATCAAATCGTTGCCTCTGGATATGAACTGGAAGATACCAAAGACGGACAAAAAGTAAAACGAAAATAAAGCAAAAAAAATCACCTTTCATAGGGTGATTTTTTGTTGTATGTTAGGCCAATCCAGTCACAAGCTTCAACTTTTGAATATCTTTATCATGTTCTTGAACTCGATACGACAGAAAGGTGTTTTCTTCATCCCGTTTTTTTAATAAACCATGTATTGCATCGAGTGTGTTAACTATACCATCAATTTTATCGAGTTTTTTTAACCTTTCATCTATAGTATCTAGTCTTTCTTCATGATTTATTGATCTCTCTATTAATTTATCTATACTTTTATCCATGTTAATAAACTTTTCATCGATTTTATCAAACCTTTCATCAATCTTTTTAAATTGTTTGTTAAGTGTATCATCCCCCATATGATAAAAAATAAGAACAAATATTCTTATATATTATAAGTAAACATTACTCTTGTCAATTTTCGCTTTATATACTCAATTTTATAGTTGACATTCCATAAAAAATATTTCGTAATTTCCTTCTGGAATTCTTTCCATTTCCTCACAAATTGTAAATCCACGCTGTAGATACATTTCATGAGCAAGAGATTCAGCAGGATCAGTTGACGTATAAAGCATCATTGTTTTTCTGCCTTTTGACCTCGCCCAGTCAAGCGTAAAATCCAATAAAGCAGTTCCAATTCCTTTACCCCGATACACAGGATCCACACAATACCATCCTAGCCAACAAAGATCGAGTGGATCTCCAACTCTTTCATAAATACCAGTAATACCAACAACACTGTCTTTTTCAAAAGCAACCCAATACAAAAGTACTCGAGTTGGAGGTTCTTGTAATTCTTCAACAAGTTTTTTATTGAATTTTTCAAAATTTTTAGGATCTAAAGAGGCCTCAATACTTTCTCTTGGTTCAACATAATTAATAGGAAATATTTTTTCTGTCAAGATAATTGCCTGTTCTGCCGTTTTTTCTGTAAGATGTTGAATAATAACCATAGTCCTATTTCATTTTTCGAAGAAGTCCCATTTCAACCGCTGTATATCCCCAACCAATACCATGATTATTTTTGCCAGTACTACGTGCTTTGGCCTGTTCTTCGTTCATACAAGCCAGAACTCCAAATACTACCGGTGTATTGGTCTTCAAACCAAGCTCCATAAGGCCATAAGATACTGCCTCGGCAATATATTCAAAATGCATGGTTTCGCCTTTTATAAGGCAACCAAGAGCCACCACAGCATCATAGCCACCTTTGCGGGCAATGAGGGTCTTGGCAGCATAGGGCAGCTCGTAGGCCCCGGCTACTTCAAGCAGGGTAATATTTTTTTTCTTGAGACCACATTCTTCAAATGCACGAAGGCAACCATCAAGAAGTGGATGGACAACCTCGGCATTCCAACGAGTATAGACAACGCCTATTTTTAATTTGCCACCTTTGAGCGGCTCAAACTTTATTCCTTTAGACATAGAAAAAAATTATTCCTTCATGATTCGTTCGACCGTATCGACGATTACCTGAGTAGTCGGATCAAACTCAATATTCACAAAGTCTCCAACTCCCTTTACCCCAAAACCAGTTCGAGCCATTGTTTCGGGGATAAGCCAAACATCAAAGGTACAGGCATTACGATCCAGAGTTCCAACCGTCAAACTACAGCCATCAAGGGCAATAAAACCCTTAAGAACTACATATTTCATAAAATCTCTTGGAACTTCAATAGTCAAGACACGATTATTAACTGGTTCATGAACTGCAATAATTTGTGCCATATTGGATACATGTCCAGAAACTCTGTGCCCACCCATTTCATCTCCA
>CAZQRI010000073.1:0-4305 GCA_964595805.1 uncultured Gammaproteobacteria bacterium | reverse complement strand
AGACAATGCAGTTGAGTATTTTGTCAGTTACTACGATTACTATCAGCCAGAGGCCTACATGCCAAGCAGTGATACGTACATTGAAAAAGAAGCGCAGATCAATGAAGAAATTGACCGTCTTCGCCATGCCTGTACACAGGCCCTGCTCACACGTCGTGATGTGATTATTGTAGCATCGGTATCTGCAATCTATGGTTTGGGTTCTCCCAAAGAATACGAAAATATTGTACTTCATTTGAATCGCGGACAAAAAATGGATCGTGTGGCCCTCAGTAAGCAACTCATTGAAATGCAGTTTGAACGAACCAACGCCGAGATGAAACGCGGGACATTTTTGCTGCGAGGACAAATCATGGAAATCATGCCAGTCAATGAAGAAAAAATTTATCGATTTGAACTGAGCGATACCATTGACCGTATTGAACAGATTGATCCAGTGACAAGAAAAGTTTTGCATGAACAAGAAGACATTTGGTTTTTTCCAGCGCGACACTATGTTGCACCGCCAGAGAGTCGTGAACGGGCTATCGAGAGTATTCGAAATGAACTCAAAGACCAGCTGGAACTTTTTCAAAAACAAGGAAAATTGCTTGAATACGAACGCCTCAAACGTCGTGTTGCCTATGATGCAGAAATGATACAAAATATTGGCTACTGTAATGGTATTGAAAATTATTCTTCACATTTTGAAGGACGAGCCCCTGGAGAAGCACCATTTACACTGCTTGATTATTTCAAATATAGCGCAAAAAATTTTTTGACCGTGATCGATGAGTCCCACGTGACGGTGCCACAAGTACGAGCCATGTACAATGGTGATCGTGCGCGTAAAGATGTGCTCGTGGAACACGGTTTTCGTTTGCCGAGTGCGCGTGACAATCGACCATTGAAATTTGAAGAGTTTAATGCGAGTGTGGATCAAGTATTGTTTGTTTCTGCAACGCCGAGTGAATATGAGGTGAAAGAGAGTGAACAGATTATGGAGCAGATCGTGCGTCCAACGGGTCTTGTTGATCCCGAGATTGTGATTGTTCCCGTGACAGGAAAAACAGGAAAAAATTTGTCACAGGTTGAAGATGTAATGATCCGCATCGCAGAGCGTACGGCGCAGGGTGAACGCACACTCGTGACTACGCTCACCAAAAAAATGGCAGAGGATTTGACGGAATATTTGAAAGAGAAAAAAATTAAGGTTGCCTATATTCATAGTGACATTGATACCATTGAGCGTATTGAAATTATTACTGATCTTCGTCGTGGAAATTATGATGTGCTGGTTGGTGTGAATCTTCTTCGTGAAGGACTTGATATGCCAGAAGTCTCGCTTGTGGCAATTCTCGATGCTGACAAAGAAGGGTTTTTGCGCAGTGAAACGAGTCTCATTCAAACCATTGGTCGTGCTGCGCGTAATGTGAACGGACAGGTTGTTTTGTATGCCGATCACATGACTGGATCTATTGAACGTGCGGTCAAAGAAACAGCTCGTCGTCGTGCCTTGCAGATTGCGTATAATACCGAACATGGCATTACGCCAAAGACGATTCAAAAAGCAATCAAAAACATGCTTGAGCAATTTGGTATTTCTTCAAGTAAAACCAAGGATGCTGCGGGCTTGCGCAAACGTGGGGGACGAAGTGCCACAACTTCGCTTGATCTGCTTGGTGACGATCGACCAATTAAAGAAATTATTAAGGACAAAGAATTGCAAATGCGTGAAGCAGCGCAAAAACTGGAGTTTGAACTTGCTGCCATACTTCGCGATGAAATACGAGAACTGAGTGCCAAGGCAAAAGTAGGTGAAAAAAAGAAAAAATAAATTTTTTTGTAAATCATTTTTCTATTTTTTATGGCAGTTTGGCTTCACGTATATGGAAAGAAAGCAGTCCCGGAAAACATTGGACAAAAAGTAACTCTTTGTGAAAAAGTACTTTCTGAAGTTGACTTGGAGTTGTCTTTTCTTGATGGTGAATTTGATGATAACACTACATTTAAATACAACAAGGATTTATGGAATATAAAAAGTGAAGTGAATCATCTGAATATTTCACTCGTTGTTTGCATCTATCCTCTCAGCGACTATAATAGTTTGAAAATTATTTTGTTTGACAATACGATAGTCTTTCTTGGGCCTTTTCTACATTTTCAATATGTTTCGGCTCTTACTCAAAGTCAAAAATTGATGGATGGATATCAAAAAATAGTAGGTACAATTTTTAAATCTTTTGGAATAAGTGAAGCTGTATATTCTCCTGAGGGATTTTTTTTGAATGATGAATTTGATTTGGGTTTTATTGATTTGCAAGAACAGATGCAGCTTTATCCACAAAATCAAGTATCACGATTGGAAGATATGAAAAACGATACTTTTTTTGTTGAAAAATTTTTGTAGTATTTTTATTATGAATATTTGGATAAAAAAGATTTTGAGAATATTTGTAATTTTGACCCTTTTTTGGGGAGTAAATATTTTGATACAAACATATTTTACGATACAAAATCACTCCACTTTGATTTTTTCCGAAAGAGAAAAAGTTCCGAATAGCTCTGTGGCACTCATTTTTGGTGCAGGAGTGAAAGCCAATGGAAAACTGAGTGATGCCCTCGCGGATCGGGTTTTGACTGGGATAGAGCTGTATAAAGCGGGAAAGGTCAAAAAACTTCTGATGACTGGAGATAATAGTACAAAAAACTATGACGAAGTGACGGCCATGAAAAATTTTGCGTTAGAAAAAGGCGTTCCAGAAGGGGACATTGTCCTTGACTACGCAGGTTTTGATACCTATGATAGTTGTTACCGGGCGCGCGAGATTTTTGATCTGTATTCTGCTATAATACTGGTATCGCAAGAGTTTCATTTGCCACGGGCACTGTATATTTGTAATAGTTTGGGAGTACAAAGTGTTGGGATGAAGGCAGATAAGCATGTGTATGCGACGAATCTTTGGGGACTGCGAGAATTTGCAGCGCAAATAAAAGCCATAGTGGATGTAGAAATTTTGCATTCCAAACCAAAGTTTTTGGGTCCAAAAGTAAAGGTATTGTAAATAGGATAGACATATGAAATATAAAAAATTTTGGCTTCTCATTTTAACTTTGAGTATCCTTGGAATAATTTTTATTTTGCTAGCAAATCAGTATATTCTTGCTCTTGCGAGTCCTATTGTAGGAACAAATTCAAAGAGAGATATTTCTCCACCGCAAGCCTTTGCAATTGTTTTTGGTGGTGGTATGAAAGAAGATGGTGTAACGATGAGTGAAATGCAGGAGGATCGTGTAAAAAAAGCCGTAGAACTGTATAAGGCAGGAAAGGCACTGGTATTGTTGATGACTGGAGATGATGGGGCAAACAATGGAAATGAAGTTGCCGCCATGAAAAAATATGCTATGGATTTGGGTGTTCCAGAAAATTCTATTCAGATTGATCCTCATGGATATAATACCTATAAAAGTTGTGATCGGGCAGTACATGTGTATGGGGTAACCAGTGCGATTGTTATTTCGCAGTCATTTCATCTTCCTCGTATTGAATATTTTTGTTCGCACGAACAGGGTATGTATGTTATTCCGGTTGCAGCGGACCTGCGAGACTATGGCTTCAAAGGTGATTGGGTAACAGCAGGATTTCGTGAGTGGTTGGCACGTGTGAAGGCTGTTGTCTCTGGTAATAGTGAGTTTGTGGGAAATGTGGTGGTCTACTAAAGAATAAAATAAAAAAACGCCGGAGTATATCCGACGTTTTGCTTTTTAGAGAAGTTTATTCTACATTTACCATTACATCATTACTATAGACTTCACATTTGTTGGTTTCCCAAGTACAAATACGAAAGTGTTGTTCTCCTTTTGGAAGTTTAACCCAAACACTGGAACGAGACTTACCGTCTTGTTTATACCAAAATCCTGGAGGTTGTGTTGGGTTTTCGTTTTGTCCACGAACAAGGTGAAATGAACGTGGATTTTTTGCTCCTTCTGGAAGCGTCCAGTTGAATTGGACCATTCTGTTTCCGAGTGCTTTTCCAACGAGGGTGATGGAATCTGCACTGACAGGAATATTATTTTCGGTTGTCGTGCTCGCCACATTTGGACTTGTTGTGGCTGTTGGACTTGTGCTGGTCACTTCTGCAGGTTTTGTTTGTACTGGAGTTGGAGTTTCTGTTGCACTTTCACAGCCTGCTCCAAGAAGCAATATTCCTGCAGCGGCCAAAACGAGAGAGTTTCGATTCATAGCATAAAATTAAAAATAATTTGTATACTGTAAGTATAGCAAGGGGGCATTTCTTTTACAAGGATTTTGTTGACAGAGAGGCT
>CAZQRI010000072.1:0-4422 GCA_964595805.1 uncultured Gammaproteobacteria bacterium | reverse complement strand
AACCTCGATGTGTTGATTGCAAACTGTGACAGTTCGGACACAACACTCTTAAGTTTTCTAAACGATTATCTTTTCTATCACCATTAATGTGATCAAGTTCCAAGGGAATTCTACCATCAGTCGCAGCTTTTGACCATCCACAAAATTCACAAGCAGGGCTTTTTAATTTTGCAGAAAATAACCTTTTTTTCAACTTAAAACTTTGATAATCACTCCCCTTCACTAAAATTTCTTCTAAAGGAATACGAGGAGAACCGATTCCTTTCATGCCTTTATTCCAACTTTTCCCTTTAAAATGTGAAATATCTATATTAAACTCTTTGAGATATTTTTTTATTTGCGAATAATTACCACCTGCCTGTTCTAGACCCAACGAAAAAAGAACTTGCCGAATGCTGGTAGCGACTTTTACAGCGTCAACTAGCTGTTTTTCTGTCCAACTTCTTGCTTTGGTCATACTAAATAATTATACCATAATGGTATAGGCATAACAAGAAGTAAAATTACACGTTTACCTTTTAAAGAGCTGTACCTTGTGAAAACAATACTATCAAAAGCACTTGAAAAAATCAAGACAAACAAGTATAGTAAAAGCTCCTAAATTCACTTTTCTATGAATACAGCCCAAACATCTGTCAAACACCTTGCTATTATCATGGACGGCAACCGCCGCTGGGCCACAGAACGAGGCCTCCCAAAAATGGCAGGTCATACCAAGGGAGCCAAAAATCTCAGACGTATCGTCAAGACGGCACAAGCCAAAAAAATACAATTTTTGACCCTCTATACCCTTTCTACTGAAAATCTTAGAGGAAGAAGCGAAGAAGAACTCAAGCACCTTTTTTCTCTTATTGAAAAACTTCCAGAATACCTCGCAGATTTTGAAAATACTGAAACTCAATTTCGTATTATCGGAGATATCAGCAAACTTCCAGAAAAAACACAAAAACGTCTTGAACTCCTTGTGAAAAAAACAAAATCCTATACGAAATTTGTCTTAACTCTTGCTATTAACTACGGCGGACGCGATGAAATCATTCGCGCCACACAAAAAATTATTGCTGCAAAATTAACAGCAGAACAAATGAATGAAGAAGTATTTGAAAAATATCTTGATACCGTAAATATACCCGATGTTGATCTCATGATCCGCACGGGTGGAGACCAACGCCTCTCCAATTATCTCCCCTGGCAAACAGCCTACGCCGAACTTTACTTTACATCCGTCTACTGGCCAGAATTTTCAGATAAAGATTTGAACCAGGCGCTCAACTGGTTTCATGATCAAAAAAGAAATAAAGGAAAATAAACTCTTCAAAAAAAGAAGGCTAGAAATAACCTTCTTTTTTTATTGTAAAAAATTATAAAATCATGTAATAATACAATAAACCACTCAGCCGAAGGGATGCCTCATGGACCAAAAATATTTTGTCTTCGAGCTCTGCAAGATCGTGCACAATCCGCCGCGCCCACCCCACGGGCGCATCGTGGACACCCGCATCGGATGTCCCGATGACTGCGGACAAGGCATCACGGTCTACACCGTGGATGGTGCCGAGTCCCTCCTCGAACAGCTTGTTCGAGGAAATATCATCACGCAAGAAACGGCTCGCCGCCTCCTGCGAGAGATCGAGATGCATGGTGTTCCAACCCTGATTGTCTCTGACATCCAGAGTCTGGAATACTACATGTTCATGCAAAGTCTCTACGCCAATGGCGGACACAGCCGCTTTTGGGATGGGCTTCTGGGGACACTCTATGTTCCCCCCCGTCTCTCGGACTAGCGCCCAATCGTTCTTTCCCTCCGCGGCCGGCCGACCGCCATCCCACATCTCGGCCCCCCTCCTCCATACATATAAATATCCTCCCTAAAGGATATTTTTTATTGTAAGAAAACATTGACCAAAACGTCTTTTTAAGATATAGTGATATGTTCCCAACTTAATTTCTTTTATGAAAAAAATTATCTTCAGCATTGCCTTTTTATTCTCAATATTTGGATTTTCTCAAACCAGTCACGCGGTCGTATTTCCAGACAACGGTCCTGGGACAGACATTGGTATGAATCTTGATCGTGGATACGAACCAAGTGGTCTTGTCTGGCACAACCGACTCCAAAGCCTTTTTATGGTATGGGACAACGGATATGTTACTCAGACGGATATTGACGGAAATATTTTCCACCCCTCTGTTTTTATTGGAGCAGGTTTTGACCTTGAAGACATCACCGTAGTTGACGAACAAAGCAAATTTGTCTATCTTCTCCAAGAATACCCGCAAGCAATTGTTGAATACGATATTGCTTCGTCGACTCTCAGTGGTCGACACTGGAACCTACTTGGTATGCCAGGGGGTTCTCGAGACGGAGCAGAAGCCCTTACCTACAACAAATTCACACATGAATTTTATGTTGGAGCACAAAATGGTGGAAACATATACGTATATACTATTGATGATTTTTCAAACTCCTCTGATGCAAACTTTTCTCGAATGATTGATACTCACATGAGTGGTCGAGGAGGTGATATTGCTGGGCTCAACTATTTAGACGAAACACAACATATCTATGCACTTTTTGATTCTGCCAACGTAATCCAAGAATATGACTCTCACGACCAACTGCTAAAAGAGTTTACTGATGTTCCAGGAAATGAACAAGAAGGGATTGTTATTCTCCCAGGATGCCCAAATGAATCCGCCCAATTTATTATTGCAGAAGATGCTCCACTGCGAGCAGGAGATCGTGCACGTGTGATGAAATATAGCAACTACCCTCTTGCCTGTATTCCATCTCTGCGCGACCACGATCATGATAGATCTATGGCTAATAGAGATTGTAATGATAACGATGCAAGCATTCACCCAGGAGCCTTTGAAATTATAAATGATGGAAAAAATAATGACTGTGATAGTCGAACCCCAGATTATGTAAGAACATACACATCACAGACACTTCTCCATCCTTTCACGACAGCAGTTCGAGGCGATTATCATGTCTTTGACAATATCGGAGAATATTCTTATATCCAAATACCAGCAAACCTTCAAAAACAATGGTACACGATTGAACTTGAAGCAAAAGCAAACACTCTTGATCAGCTCTATTCAATGGGCGTCTCTATTCCACAAATAAATCTTGCTCACGCAGATATGCAAGTCATTGATAGGGATGTTTGGAAAAAATATACCTTTACTGTTATGATACCAGAAAATACTCCTGTTGAAGTACGATTTGTGAGCAACGTAACAGGAAAAAGTCCTCTTGCAAAACGTGAACACCATCTTCGCAGTGTGACCCTAACACGACTCGAACAAGCGCCAAATCCTTTTATTCTCCGCTAAAAAAATCTGGCCTTTCGGACGGCGAATAATAACCCCAAATTTTTATATTCTCTCCATCAAGAGAAAACGGAATATGAATATCTTTCAGAATTTGTTTTAAAGATTCACATTGCAATTCTGGAATATTTTTTTCACATTGCAAAAGAAGATAGTGGACATACTCGCAGTCCTGCAAAAATTCTTGCCAGCGAATATACGAAAAACCATAGGGAGAACGTGAATCAAAAAAATAATGAATTGAGCATTTTGGTCCAAAACCACCAAGCTGCTCAATTTTTTTTACCAGTTCTCTCCACTTTGTATTATTCAAAACAGATACGAGCTGTCTTTCTTGTATTTCTTTTTGCAAGGCTTGATCCATATTTTTTATAAAATAATACTTTCAAGAATAGAAAGAAAAAATTCTTTATCCTTATAATGCGTAAGGAAATTGGCCACTTCATTTTTATCCAGCCATCGTGCCTCTGGATTTTCTGGATCGATAGGATTCAACTTTTCCTGTGTTGTTTTGAACAAAAAAATAAAAATTGTTTTTTGCTCGGAGTAATCATCGCCACCATCAAGAGCTATTTTATAGCGCTGATAAAAACCCAAATCTTTTACAAACTCAAGCTCTGAAATACCTGATTCTTCATAAATTTCTCTTCTTGCAGCCTCGAGAGTTGTTTCCCCTTCTTCAATATGTCCTTTTGGAAGTGACCAAGATCTCCCATTTTGACTTACCAGCAAAACTTTTCCGACAGAATTGAGTACAACCCCACCGGCAGATTGTGTGATTTTTATATTTTCTTGCATATTTTTCTTATAAATTTATATAGTACTCTTAAAGCAAAAATATTGTCAAACAAAAAACCGACTTTTACAGAGCCGGCTTTTGTATCCACGACAAGCAGATTTTTTTCTTACCAATCTAAAGTTCCACCAACCTGATACTCCGTCACGCGCGTTTCAAAAAAGTTTTTCTCTTTTGAAAGATCAATCGCTTCACTCATCCAAGGAAATGGGTTTGGTGTATGAAATTGTTCTGGAAGTCCAATACGAGTCAAACGACGGTCAGCAATGTGTTCAATATATTTGGTA
>CAZQRI010000071.1:0-4440 GCA_964595805.1 uncultured Gammaproteobacteria bacterium | reverse complement strand
CAATCCAATGCTTGCCTTGTCTGCCGCTATTGGGGCGACAGCCTTCTTCTTGACTGATGGTTTTAAACAAAATGCAGAAAAAAAAGAAGAACAGCTTTTGCATGGATCAAATATTAGTGCTTGGAGTAAAATTTTGTATCTTGAAGTATTGGATGCTTCTTTTTCTATTGATGGTGTTATTGGAGCTTTTGCTTTTACTTTGTCAATTGTTTTAATTTTGATTGGAAATGGTATTGGTGCTTTGGTTGTTCGTGAATTTACGATTCGTGGAATTGATGTTATTGCCAAATATGCCTACCTCAAAAATGGTGCGATGTATTCTATTGGAATGTTGGGTGGGGTGATGATTTATGAAAGTTTTGGTCATGAATTTCCATTTTGGCTTGCGCCATTGAATACATTTTTGCTTCTTGGAATTTTTCTTTTTCTCTCTATTCGAGAGATCAAAATGGCAGAAAACAGAAAGGCTTAGAAAACAAAAAACTGCTGGTACAGAGCAGTTTTTTGTTTAAGGGTTTGCCATACGTATAGGGAGGTATAAAGTAAATTATATTTCCTCTCTATTTTAGAAGACGTAGATCGAGGGCTTTTGTTACAGGACAGTTTTCATGATTATGTTTTTTGGCAGAGCAGTATTCTCGGCCATAGGCAATAAGGCGATTGGTAAAATCAAACCATTCTTCTTTGGGAAGAACTTTCATGAGATCTTGTTCAATTTTTTTTGGATCACTGTGTTTACTGAGGCCAAGCTTTTGGGAGAGACGGATGACGTGTGTATCTACGGCAATGCCTTCGATAATGCCATAGAGGTTCCCAAGGACCACATTGGCGGTTTTACGTCCTACTCCAGGAAGTTTAATGAGCTCTGGAATGCTATTGGGAACAGTGCCATTATATTTTTCGAGTAAGAGCGCTGCTGTTTTTTGGATATATTTTGATTTTGCTCGGTAGTAGTTGATCTGCGAAATATAGGTTTCTATTTCTTCTGCGTTTGCCTGTGCATAAGCCTTGAGAGTTTTGAACTTTGAAAAAAGTTTTGGAGTCACTTTGTTGACATTTTTGTCTGTGGTTTGGGCGGAGAGAATAACAGCAAAGAGAAATTCATGGTTATTTGAAGAATCCAAAAACTTTTCTTGTTTTGGGTAGAGTGTTTTGAGTGTTGTGAGGATTATTTCGGCACGTTGTTTTTGGGTCATAGTAGAGTCATACTATCATAAAGTAAAAATTTTTCAAATAAAAAACCCGCCGGTATGGGGCGAGTTTTTTGTAACACAAGTTACTGTGGGAGGATGTAAAAAAGAGGATTGACCGCAACATCATTCACTCGAATTTCAAAGTGAAGGTGTGGTCCTGTCGAGTGACCTGTTGAGCCGAGTTTTGCAATTGCTTGTCCTGCTGTAACAGTATCTTTGACAGAAACGAGAAGTGTATCATTATTAGCATAGAGAGAAGTCACTCCCTGTCCATGATCGAGTATAATATAGCATCCATAACCACCGTTCCATCCACATTGTGAAACACTCACTGTTCCTGCGGATGCTGCTACGATGTCCTCACCTTGTTTTCCCTCTAAGTCTAATCCAGAATGTCGTTCGCCGAAATATTGGTTTACTGTATGAGATTTTGTTGGGAAAGTAAATGAATAGGGAATAGGAATTTTTTTATCTTCTCTTGATTTTGGTTGGTCGACAGATACTTCAGGATTTGTGAGTTCTGTTTCTGTTGTAATCGGGGCATAGAGTTCTCCTGGGGGAGTTTCTGTGCTCTTATTTGTTAATACCCAGCTTTCATTTTGTAGAGTATATATTTTACCATGAGTATAAACTTTCAGAAATGCCGATTCATCCGGATAGTTGGATAGCATCAAGGGCTCTGAAATTTGAATTGAATTTATCAATTGATTGAATCTTTTATCGTAATCTTCTCTTTGGTCATTTTGTGCTTCGTATTCAAAGGTATAGAGAAAACCATTTTGACTCAAGATAAATGTTTTATGAACACCATTTTGTCCGTTTGCTTCTTCGAGAAGATAGCCTTCTCTATTTCCGAGTATGGTGAGTGTACTCAACTTTTTGTAATCATCGGTAATATTTTCTTCAGGAAAAGTAACGCTGGCTGCGATATATCCAGTGAATGGATGTTGGTTTGAAAAGTGAGTTGTCGCTCGAAGCGCAATCCCTGCAAAGCCACTTCCACCACCACACATTTGAACTTTTTCGATACCTTTTTCGCGGGGTACTTGGTATTGAAGTCCCCAGTTTGGATTGCTGTAAATAAAAGCTTCTGTGCTTGTGGTTATGATTGCTTGTTCATATTCTATTTTTTCACAGATAGAGGTCATAAGGTCTGTCTCAGGGCTTACATCTGTTGCCTTGGGAATAATTCCACCAATGCTCGGTTCATTGTTTGAATCAAGAAGGGTAATGTAGAGTTCGTTATCAAAATCTCCCTCGCGTAGAAGAATATTTTTAACGGGAACAGGACTGAGATTAATAAGTTTTTCAATATTTTCTTTGTTTTTTTCTAGCTTACTTTTTGCTTCACTCCCGAGATCTTTTCCTTCGAGTAGAGAGCTAAAACTCATGTAGCTGCCTGGTATATTTTTGTCTTTATGAAAAATAAATTGGGACTCTTCAAAAAGAAGTTTTTTGCCTGCTTTGATGACCTGGCTGAGTTTTGCTGATACAAAATTGGGTTGTACTATAACAATTATGAGGAGTGCAAGAGGGAGCATTAAAACAAGAAGTTTTTTCCAGGTAAAATGATGCAGCATAAAGAATTTATTTTGAGGATATCTTTCTTTTTGAAGATTAAAAAAAATTTTTTGCTCTAACTCCTGTTTGAATTCTTTTCGTGGAGCTAAAAAAATACTTGAGAGAAATTTTTCTGTTTTTTCAATTTCTTTTGTTTGTATTTTTTTTGGATTTATTTTCATATAAGTGGGTTGATCTGTGAAGAAATTTTTTGCATAGCACGCATGTAGGTAGATGCAACGGTCTTTTCCGATATTGAAAGCGCTTCGGCAATTTCTTTGTTTTTGAGTTCGGCAAAAAGTCTCATTGTGACAACCTCTCGTTGTTTTTTGGGAAGAGCTTCTATGATTTCTCGGGTTTTGATAAAAATAAGTTTTCGATCAAGCGCTGTATCAGGAAGGATCCTCGTATCGATGAGTTCGCCAATATCTTCGATATTGATTGTCTTTCCTTTATGTTTTCGGTAATAGTCAATGATCGTATTTTTTGCAATTTTAAAAATCCAGCTCGAAAAAGAAATGTCAGGACGTGCTTCGTATGTATGGTATTTTTCGACAGCTTTGAGAAATATTTCTGAAACAACATCTTCTACTTCACTGCGTTGTCCTATACGAAAGCTAACATAACGGTATATGGCGGGGAAGTATTGTTGGTAGTGTTCTAGAAATTTTTTGTGTTCTGTGGATAATGTATCTTTCATAGGTATTTATTATAACGTATCGGACGGTATTTTACTGCTTTTTTTGAATTATGTGGCTTTATAGAGCAAAATAAAAAACCCACCGGTATGGGGCGGGTTTTATTAGAGGTATTGTTAGACTTTTCCCATGAGTTGATTCCAGATAGACTCTGTATTCACTGCATTTTTATTGGGTCGGATTTTTCGTCCATGATTTTTGGCATGTATTTTGGTAGCAACCGCCCCGATAAAAATTGCCTGTGAAGAATAGTAAACAAACAGAAGAAAGACAACGATGGTACTCGCCGCTCCGTAGCTACTGAGTGTTGCGTTATGTGAAAGGAGGAGTAAAGAAATATATTTTCCAAGGCTAAAGAGAATGGTTGTAATGCTAGCTCCAAAGAGGGCTTCTTTCCATGCGATATTTGCTTGGGTAAGAAATTTGTAGAGGAAGGTAAATATCATCATCATGAGAATAATTCCAAGGGAAAAACCCATGAGAGGAAGAAATTTTTGGAGAAAATATATGTGGGAAAAAAAGTTTGAAAGTTGAGAAAAAAGAATTTCGGTCATGGATGAAGCCAAAAACAGTGCTCCACAAGAGATCATGGCACTAAGAAGAAATAATTGATTTTTGAGATATCCTTTGAAGCCTAATTTTTTCTTGAGGCGAATACCCCAAAATGTATGAAGTGCTGTTTGGAGTTGTTCAAAAAATCCAAGACCTCCAAATAAAAATGCAAAAAAAGTAAGAAGAGAAACAAATTTAAGTTCACGAAGTGGTGGAAGGTTTTGAAATATTTGAGAAAGAAGATCTCGGGCGTTTTTTCCAAAAAAGGTTTCGATTTGTGAGTATATTTGGGGTGAGAGAGCATTTTGTGTTGCCGAAATAGCAGAGAGAAAAACAAGGAGAATCACAAAAGAAGGAAATGCGATGAGAGAATAAAAAGACAGTGCTGCAGCGAGTGAAAATGGATTGTGAGATAAATATTCTTTGAATGTTTGGAG
>CAZQRI010000070.1:0-4451 GCA_964595805.1 uncultured Gammaproteobacteria bacterium | reverse complement strand
GTAATCCCTTGCGATAACTGGGAATCAGTCTACAAACAAATTACTTCCCTTCGTCTACAATCTCAGCCATAACTTCGTCTCCATCGATTTTTTCAATAATAAGGGAAATTCCACACATTCCACATTCAACGATCTGACCGACAGTAAGTTCGCTGTAAGCACTCAAATCGACTGGGTTTTTGCATTCTGGACAAATAAGATGCATACTTGATTTTTAAAAATAATACCAGTATTATAGCAACATATTTTTGTATTTTCAAGTGTAAGACTTCTATGAAAACTCCTCAAAAACCATACGCAGAACTTGCCAAAAAAATTGGCCTCCAAGAACTTTGGTTCAAACGCGAAGACCTGCACCCATACGGCTCACACAAAGGCCGTTCTATTCCACAAATGATCAAGGAATATGCAAAACTCGGAATCACAAAATTTGTAATTTCTTCTTCTGGCAATGCAGCGCTAGCGGCTACTATTGCTGTACAAAAACACAACCAAAATAACCAAACACAAGTAAGCCTTACGATCTATGTTGGGCAGCATATTGATGCCGAAAAATTAACTCGTCTCAAAAAAGAAATAAACGACGCGTCCGTTCACATCGAACAAGTCGAAAATCCAAAACAAATGGCCTTTCAAGCAGAAAAAAATGCAGCAAACGAAATAAAAAATCTTCGCCAATCCACAGACGACCTGGCTCTGCGCGGATATGCTGAACTTGCCGACGACCTTTCAAAAATTCCAAACCTTGAAGCAGTATTTGTTCCAAGCTCTTCTGGTACAACTGCCCAAGCCCTCGGCGAAGCATTTCTCAAAATGAATGTGCCTATTCAAATACATATTGTACAAAGCAGCGTCTGTCACCCTATCGCCGAAGTCTTCGATACAAACTACTCACCTGAAGAAAGTTCTCTTGCAGGAGCAATCGTGGATAAAATTGCACACCGCAAAGACAAAGTGATCGAAGCAATAAAAAACACCCATGGTTCTGGGTGGATTATTTCAAATTATGAAATTGAAAATGCAATGGATCTGATCAAACAAAATACTGACTTTACTGTTTCTCCAAACAGTGCCCTCTCTCTCGCTGGCCTCATCAAAGCACAACAGCATGATTGGAAATGGACTGGCACAGTTGCTTGTCTTATTACCGGCAGATAATTATTTTCTCTTTAGATCAACAATCACATCACGCAGCGATACAATTACCCAAACGCCATTCAAAACCAAAAATGGATAGCTGTGCAGTAACACTGCATACGCAATAAGGAGCACACTTCCAAGCAAATTCACTGCATCATATTTCAAATCCGTATCCTTCCAACGATGCGTTTGCTCAAAAATAAAAGCAATCAAAATAAGTGTTGCACCACTTGCTCCAATAATTTCTGTTATATTCATAGATGCGCGATAGTAATAATATTTTCTCCATTTGTTTTATCCGAACGGTTTTCTTTTTTTGTATAATACTGTTCGTCTACCACAAACCCAGCGCCTGTAAAAAGTGATTCCAGCTCTTCAACTGTAAATCCATGATAATAACGCTCACCGAGCACAACTCCTTCTGCATCTCGCCATGGCACCAAAAAATCACCATTCCCAAGGTCCTGATATTTTCCAAGTCGTACTTGCTTCAATCCCCACTCTCCAAATAAATTCCAATTGGACAAAATTACTTTTCCCGCAGGCTTCAAAACACGTTTCATTTCTTCAAGCGCTTTCTTTTGAAAATCAAGCCCAGGAATATGCTGCAAGGCGGCAATACAAAAAATCACATTCACACTTTTATCCTCCAGAGGAATAGCCGTCATACTTCCCTGGATAAATTTACCCTCACGAAACTGTTTTTTGGCCAAAAGCAAGAGTTCCTCACTTTGGTCAACCCCGATATAGGATATTGGCAAATCCGTAAATATCTGGTATAATCGTCCATTACCACAGCCGAGGTCCAGCACTACGTCCCCAGGAGCCACAAAAGCATGAAAAGGCTTGAGCTCTTGCCAAACGTACTGCCTGGTATCGGAAAAGTGCTTGGCTATGGTATTATATACCTGTAAATTTTGTTCAATGAGTTGTCCGGCAACAATTTTATCCATATGGATGCAATTCAGATAGAAGAAATGATGATAAAAATTTTAGAAAAAAAGCCCTCTACAAAAGATGAGCTTAATTTTTGGCGTACCAAGATATCCAGCGAATTCAAGACAAACCAGGCACCAACACGCCTTCTTCTTGTAGCATATCAGAGTTTACTCAAAAAGAAAAGAATCAAACGCGACAAAGATTTTGAAAAACTCCTTACCAAAGCAGATATTCGCAGTAGCTCGGGAATCTCGGTCATCACAACCCTGCTCAAACCTTATACTTGTCCAGGCAAATGTATTTATTGTCCAACAGAAGTACGCATGCCAAAAAGTTATGTAGCAAGCGAACCAGCTGCCGCACGATCTTTGGCGCTCAATTTCAACCCCTACAAGCTCATGCAAATGCGTATTCAAATGCTCGAGCGCAATGGCCACTCAACAGACAAAATAGAATACATTACCAAAGGTGGAACTTGGAATGCCTATCCACTCAAATACCAATATTGGTTTATTTTGGAATCCTTCAAAGCCTGCAACAATTTTTCTCGCCGAAAACAAATTCCAGAAACAGAAGAAAATGATTGGACAGATCGCCCGCTTGAAGAACTGCAAAAAGCCCTTGACCAAGAAATCAAATACAATGAAAAATGTGCGCATCGTATTATTGGACTCACCCTCGAAACCCGCCCAGACGCCATCTCGCCAAAAACAATTTACCACATGCGTCGCCAAGGCTGCACCCGCGTTGAGCTTGGACTTCAAGCACCGGACGATAAAATTCTGGAACTCATCAAACGTGGTCATACGGTAGAACAATTTCGCAAAGCGATTTATTTGCTTCGCCAGGCTGGATTCAAAGTCGATTTGCACTTTATGCCAGATCTTCCTGGAACAACTCCGGAGCATGATGTCGAAATGTACAAACTACTTTTTAGCGACCCAGGACTTCGTCCCGACATGGTCAAAATTTATCCCAATGCCGTCATCCCTTCTGCCGAGCTCTATCAGTGGTTTCTTGATGGACGTTTCAAACCCTATGGCGAAGAAGCACTCTTTGATGCGCTTCTCCAAATGAAACTCGCAACCCCACGCTACTGCCGCATCTCACGCCTCATTCGCGACATTCCTGCCAACGAAATCGAAGCCGGAAACAAAATTACCAACCTTCGTGAAATGCTCGAAACAGAACTCAAAAAACGTGGTCAAAAATGTATCTGTTTGCGATGCCGTGAAATTGCTCGCCAAAAAGACAATATTCCACTTGAGACAGAACCTCTCATTTTTGCTGACGAATACGATACTATCGGAGGAAAAGAATACTTTATCACACTCGAAGATCCAAAACGCATTGCTGTCTTTGGATTTTTACGTCTTCGTATACCAGATGGCGACAATAGCAATCCGCTCCTTCAAAAACAATTTGATAACTACCTCCCCGAACTCAAGGCCTGCGCCTTTGTTCGTGAACTTCATGTCTATGGAACCCTGGTTGGAATCGGGAAACGAAATGTTGATGCCAGCCAACACAAAGGATATGGGAAAAGACTCATGGCTGAGGCAGAAAAAATCGCAGCCGCAAATGGATACGGCAAAGTTGCCGTTATCTCTGGAGTTGGTGTTCGTGGATACTACCGCAAACTTGGCTACAAACTTCGAGGTACTTATATGATAAAAAATATCTCTATTTAGCAAATATTTGTTATTTTCTATTGACAAAATGAGAAAAATCATGTATACTGCTAAGTCCTTGTTTGGATGTTCTTTGCAAGGGTGGCATGAGTTTCTTTGTAAAATAAAAAAGAGACTGCTGCCACCCTTGACCATTGACCCAAACGGAGGATTCTCTGTGAGAGACCTTGTCACTTTGAAGAGCGAACAGCTCCTCAAAGAGCTCGCGGAGCTGGAGGCCCAAGAGGCCCAGCTCCACCGAAACCAGGTCGCACTGGCGCGCAGCCGCGCCATGCGACCCCACACCCCCGTCTCCCTCGAGGTGACGCCGCCCTGCTACGCGGCCACTCACCTCGAGACCATCGATCAGGTCCCCGACGAGTCGTCGGCCGACCTCTCCTGGGCCTAGGCCCCTCACAGAGCGCGCCCGTGCTCCTTACCGCAAGTCAGCGGCGAGGAGCACGGGACAAGAAAAAAGCAGCTTTTTTCAAGGCTGTTTTTTGTTTTTTTCTGCTTGCCCTCGGCACAAAAGAATGATACAATTCTGAGGTAAATTTTGACCCTACTGAGTATGATTTTTCACTGTCTTGAACTTCTTCTATAAAAAAATACCCTTCTTTGTTTTTTTTGTTATTAATGAATTTTATGAATACTCAAAAAATTGCCCAGTTTGATCCCGAACTCCAAGCCGCCATCACCCAC
>CAZQRI010000069.1:541-4454 GCA_964595805.1 uncultured Gammaproteobacteria bacterium | reverse complement strand
GGAAGTGAATTTGCGCTCCATACTTTTGATAAACATCACAAACCAGTTTACAAGTTACCACCTTCGTCAAGTACCCTTGTCCAATTTCCTTTTTCAACACTTGACCAAAAAGATCCAAAGAAATTTCTTTACTTTGGGGGAAATGGTAATATTGTCAAAGGACTTGATTTGGTGATTGAAGCCTTTGCCGAACTTCCCGACTATGAGCTCTTTATTTGTGCTCCGCAAACAGAAACAGATTTCAATGCCTTTTACAAAGAAACACTTGAAAAATCAAAAAATATTCATTTTGTGGGATTTATTAAAATTGGTGGAGAAACATTTTATGATTTGACAAGCACTTGTGGACATGTCATTTTTCCTTCGGCTTCAGAAGGAGCAGCGACATCTGTCACGACCTGTATGCGAGCGGGTATGATTCCAGTTGTGACTCCAGAGTCGGGTATTGATTCGGCTGAGCGTGTTGGACATGTTATTACTGATATTCATATTTCAGCACTCAAAGATTTGATTACGAAGTTGGCACACAAAAGTAAAGAAGAAATTATTCAAAAAAGTTTGGAAACGTATAAAGAGTCCTATATATATTCACAAGGAAATTTTTCACAGCAACTAGAACTTTCACTTATTTCAATATTACGTTCTTAATTATATTTGTATGGAAGAGACACAAAAACAATCTCCGATTACGCTTGATAATGCAGTAATCAAAACAGAAAAGAAATTTTTGCCTGCGGCAAAACGTGTAATCAAAGAAGAAGGTGTTGGATCATTTTTGAAAAAAACAGGACAAGCAGCGTATGACACTGGGCGTCGTTTTTTTCGTGAATATATTCCACTCAAATATTACTATAAAAATTCAAAAGGTGGAGAAGTAGTGCGAAAGGTGCAGGATAGTTTTATGTTTCTTGATCTTCGTGATACCGGTATTTCTCGTGAACTTACACTGTATGGAGTTCATGAAAAAAATAGTACCGCTGCAATTAAAAGAATTTTGAAACCTGGGATGAAGATTCTTGAATGTGGAGCAAACATTGGATACTATGCCATGCTCGAAGCGCGTCTCATTGGAAAGACAGGAAAAATTTTTGCAGTAGAACCGTCACCAAAAAACATTGCTTGGCTCAAAAGAAATATTGCTGTGAATAATTATGAAAATATTGAAGTAATTCCAGGAGCTTTTGGTGCAGAAAAAGGTACGGCTCCGTTTTATGTAGATATTCGATCGAACCTTTCAAGTTTTGTAAAACGCGATGACCTTACAGAATTTGAAGTTGTGGATGTTCCAATGATGACGATTGATGATTTTGTGCAAGATGGTAAAGCACTTGATCTTATCCGTATGGATGTAGAAGGTTATGAAACAGAAATTTTGAAAGGTGGAGAAAAAACACTCATGACTGATCGAGCGCCAAAATATTTCTTTATTGAAGTACACTGTGAACTTCTTAAAAAACGTGGTAGTGGGGGATTTGAAATTGCAAAATATTTGCGTCAATTTGGATACGAAGTCGATGTGGGATTTCATCGTGGAAGCAACAAGTATGTTGTTACCAGTATGAAAGAATTTGAAGATCATCCAATGCGTGAAGTGGGGTACTGGGAAATTTTCTTTCGACTTGATCGAAAAACAAAATAACTATGTCTGGCTTTTTGGCCTTTACTACAAAAATGTTGAAGCGCTACGGAAGGGGCGGTATGCTCCTTCTGCTTCTTCAAGCTGTCACGGTTGCGATACAGATTGTGGTGATGCCATTTTTGGCTCGACTTCTTACGCCTTCAGAATTTGGAATTTTTCAGTTTTCTCAAAACCTTATTACTTGGTTATCTATTTTTTCTGTTGGAAATAGTACTCTTTCTGCCAAAAAAGGAATGGTGGAAAATAAAAATGGAACCATACTGTATGCGTTTTTGTACCGCTTCAAATTCATGGTGGTGCTTTGTTTTTTGTGTTTTGTTGCTGCTGGAGGATTTTTTCTTCTTGGAAAACCAATTTTGCCAGCATTGTCCATAATTGTGGGTTTATTTTTACTGTTTGGATATTTAGCACAGGTGAGTTTTCCACAACTTTTTATTGCCAAAGAAAATTTTGGTTTGTTTGTTTTTTGGCAAAGTGTTGCTATTTTTGTATCCCAAGCTTGTACTCTTGCTATCGCGTATTTGACAAAAGATGTAACACTCGTAATTTTTGCACAGTATGCGAGCATGGCTTTAATTTGTTGTCTTGCTTTTGCCTGGGGACTCAAAAAATATCATTGTGTTGCTGCATATAAAAAAGGCGAGATTGACCGTAGCTGTGTTGACTATGGAAAAAAACTTATTCCAGTAGAAATTTTACAAGGGACTGCGGGAAGTATTCATAATTTTATTGTTGGACCACTCTTTGGTTTTGCAAGTCTTGCTGTGTTTTCTATTGCTATTCGTATTGATGTTTTGTTTCGTTCGATTATTTCATCGGGATATTATTTGCTCTATGCAGATTTTGCAAAGATAGAAATATCTGAAATTCGTCGTCATTTGAAACAGAAGTTATTTTTTGTGTTATTTTCATCATCTCTTATTTCTTTGCTATTATTTTTTGTAAGTTCTGTATATATAGTACACTTTCTTCCTGCAAGTTATGGAGAAGCAATTGTGTATATAGGAATTTTGGTTTGTGCTTTGCCTGCTGTTGTATTGCAGGGAATTATGCAATCGGCAATGGAAGCAAAACTCAAGGCAGAGGATTTGCGTTTTGCAACTTTTCTTTCTCAGATTTTGCGAATTGTATTTCTTGTTGTAGGAGGATTTTTTGGAATCGTGGGTATTACAATTTCACTTACTTTCTCTGCCTGGGTTGGAGTGTTTTGTTTTGCCTTTGTTTTTTATGAATTTAAATTTCTTGAAAAAAATGTATTAAAAAAATATTTTAAGTTTTTGAAGTAATGCTTTTTCTCTTGTAATTGAAGTACATTTATTTCTACAAAAAAACACCGACCTAAAGTCAGTGTTTTTTTGTGGAGGCCGACTGCTGCGATCAGTCGGCCACGATGTTCACCCCGAGTCCCTCCATGGTACTCGGGGCGGGCGCCTTGCGCGCCTAGGGAGCGACGTTGCCGTCGCAGTCCTCGTCTTCCCCGTTGCCGGGGATTTCGGGGGAGGGCAGAACTTCGGCCTCGCAGGGACCGAAGTCGAAGTTGCCAACGCAGGTCGAGACTCCTGCGTGACAGCTTCCAACGCCCAGGGTTCCCTGTGGGCCGTTGTAGCAGGACCGGGTTGTCACTCCGATCGTGCAGGATGAACAGCCCTCGTTTGTCCTGCCGCTGCAGTTGTCGTCCTGCGAAGGGGCGGCTTCGCAGAGTTCTTGGACCCTGGGTCCGCGGATCCGGGTGCAAACCGTGAGGTTTGCTTCTTGGCAGGACTGGCGTCCTGGCTTGCAGACGCCTTCCTCCCCCGTGACGCAGGGGAGGTCCTGCAGACCCTCGTCGATGACGCCGTTGCAGTCGTCGTCGATGCCGTTGCAGGTTTCGGTGGGGATCGGGCCGCAGCGGCCGCAGGCGTTGAGCAGGCCCTCGTCAATGGCGCCATCGCAGTCGTTGTCCGCCCCGTCGCAGATCTCGGCGGGGACAGGACCACAGAGGTCGCAGGCGTTGAGGACGCCATTGTCGATAACGCCGTCGCAGTCGTTGTCGAGGTGATCGCAGATCTCGTCGCTTGGGAGCAGCTCCTGGGCGGAGCAGGTGAGGGCTCCCAGGACGAGGTCGCACTCTTGGCTGCCTTCGACCCGGCAGGCCCCGACACCCTGCGAGCAGGGTTGGCCGAGGCCCGCGACATCGTCGATCGTGCCGTTGCTGTCGTCGTCGATGCCGTTGCATGTTTCTGCACATGGGCAGGGCTGCAAGACACCGCCCTGGCAGAGCTGCATGTAGGGCAT
>CAZQRI010000069.1:0-531 GCA_964595805.1 uncultured Gammaproteobacteria bacterium | reverse complement strand
AGTGGCACACGACATTGCTGTCGTTGTCCACCACGCCGTTGCAGTCGTCGTCGAGGTCGTTGCAGGTTTCGACGGGGACCGGACCGCAGGCGCCGCAAGCGTTGAGGACGCCGTCGTCGATGACACCGTCGCAGTCGTTGTCTTGTCCGTCGCAGAGCTCTGCCGAGGGGACGCAGGTTGGCCCCGCGTCAATTGCCGCATCTGCGGCAGCGTCGGTGAGCTGTGCGTCGGCCGGGGGCGTTGCGTCAATTATTGCGTCTGTGGCGGCGTCGACGGGGGGCGGGGCTGCGTCGGGAGGAAGGCCGGCGTCGACGGGGTTGCAAACCCCGCTTTCGTCGGTCTGTCCGTCGCAGTTGTTGTCGATGCCATCGCAGGTTTCGATCGGAACTGGGCCGCAGCCACCGCAGGCGTTGAGGACGCCGTTGTCGACGGCACCATCGCAGTCGTCGTCGATGCCGTTGCAGATCTCGGCCATCTGTCCCTCGAAGGGGTCGCAGAAGGCCAGGTCTCCGCCATTGCAGGCGGTGACAC
>CAZQRI010000068.1:0-4521 GCA_964595805.1 uncultured Gammaproteobacteria bacterium | reverse complement strand
GCGGCCCCCGGGGGACTTTGATGTGACGCGCCTGCGCGTTCTCGAGTCCCCCGGCCTTCGATAATTCACCATAGCAATGGTGGTTTTTTGTTTAGGCAAAAATATGATATACTATAAAATACTTTTTCGTATCAATCCTCTTCTCTTCTTTCTATGTCAAAACGACCAGCCCGAGGAGCAGCACCGCAATCGACTGCCAGCTTTGATCCATCTCTTTCCCAAGGCGTTATTGCCACCCTTCTTCTTATTCTTGCCTGCATCACTACCCTCAGCTTTTTTGGAAATGCAGGAACCCTCGGTATTATTCTCAATGAATGGATCCTCAGCTTTTTGTTTGGTTCTATCCGCTTTATTACCCCACTCATCCTCCTCATTTTTGCATGGCATCTGGTAGTACATATAGAATTTGATTATCGCAAAACGCATAGTATTGGCGCTATTTTGTTTTTTCTCTCTGGATCCAGTCTTCTCCATATTGGATATGCTACAAATGATATGTGGCTTCAAGCCGTCAACGGTCATGGTGGCGGAGTATTCGGTATGCTCGCATGGCCACTCAAAACATACCTTGGAGACATTGCTTCTTATATACTTCTTATTGGGGTTGTGATTATTTCACTTCTTTTTCTTTTTAATACCCATCCGATTGCTATTTACCAAAAACTCCGTGAAAAACAACAAATGTCACTTCCTCTCAAAAAAACAAGTATTGCTCGTGTACGAGATGATGAGGATGACGAAGAAGAAGAGGAAGAAGAACCAATAAAACAAACACTCTTCAAAAAAGCACCAAAACCCCAAGAAAATGAAGATGACGATGAGAATGAAGATGACGAAGAAGAGGAAGCCCCAAAACGAGTTGCTCCAAAAGTTATTATTGGTGGCGGCGAGACTATTTCCCCTCTCACAACACCAGAATGGCAAAAAAATGTTGTCATCAAAGATTTACCTCCAGTAGAACTTTTACAAAATAAACGAGACAAACCAACGAGTGGTGACATTGAAGCAAATGCAGAAATTATTGCTGATACATTTCATCAATTTAATATTGATGTAGAAATGAGTGAAGTTCGTGTAGGACCAACCGTAACACAGTACACACTCAAACCTGCCAAGGGTGTAAAACTTTCACGCATCACTGGACTGTCAAACGACCTCGCGCTCGCGCTTGCTGCTCACCCTATTCGTATTGAAGCACCAATTCCAGGAAAGCCACTGGTTGGTATTGAAGTACCAAACCATAAAACAGCCATGGTTTCTATCCGCGAACTTTTGGAAAATAACGATTTTCAAGGTCGTAAACACAACATGATGATTGCCCTTGGTAAAGATGTTGGAGGAAAAGTTTGGTTTGCAGATCTTCCACGCATGCCACATCTTTTGATTGCAGGTTCCACTGGTTCAGGAAAGACCGTCTGTATGAATACGATTATCCTCTCGCTTCTCTACCAAAATACAGCCGAGGATTTGCGCATGATTATGGTGGACCCAAAACGTGTTGAGCTCACACTCTATAATGGTATTCCACACCTTCTCACACCGGTTATCACCAATGCTGCCAAAACAGTCAATGCACTCAAATGGACCATCGGAGAAATGGATCGTCGTTTTGAACTCCTCTCCCAGGCAGGAAATCGTGATATTGGTACCTACAATGCCTCCCACCCTTCGACAAAACTTCCCTATATTGTATTTATTATTGACGAATTGGCCGACCTCATGGCAACAGCAGCCGGAGACGTAGAAGCCGGTATTATTCGTCTTGCACAAATGGCTCGTGCGGTTGGAATTCACCTTATCGTTGCAACACAGCGTCCAAGTGTGGATGTTATTACAGGACTTATGAAAGCCAATATTCCTGCTCGTATTGCTTTTTCTGTAGCATCACTTATGGATTCTCGTACTATTCTTGATTCACCAGGAGCCGAAAAATTACTTGGTCGTGGAGACATGCTCTTTCAAACAGCAGAACTTTCAAAACCGGTTCGTATTCAAGGTGCATTTGTAAGTGAAGAAGAACTCAAAAAAGTTGCTGATCACCTCAAAGGTGATGAAGAACCTGTTTATGATACAACTATTACCGAAAAAACTGCTGGAGGAAGCAATGGAATGAATGGTGGCATGGGCAGCGATGGTGATGGCCAAGATGCATTGTTTGAAGAGGCAAAAAGTGCTATACTCGAAGCTGGAAAAGCAAGTGCTTCATTTTTACAACGAAGACTCAAAGTTGGTTATGCCCGTGCAGCACGACTTCTTGACGAACTCGAAGCCGCTGGCGTCATTGGACCTGGCGAGGGAGCAAAACCAAGAGATATTTTGATTAATGAAGTTGAAGTAGAAGAAAATGATTTTCCTCATGGTGGAAATTTGAATGTATATAAAGACACAAATACAAAAGAAGAAATTGAAGAAAGCGAAGAAGAGGAACTCCAAGAAGAAGATACTGATGAAGTAAACGAGGACGAAGAAATTGAAGAAGAGGAAGAAAAAAAACAAAGTACCGCATTCTAAAAAACTATGAATTTTCAAACTAAAAATCTCCAAAAGCCAGAGCGTACTTGTGTGCAGCTCAAACTTTTGCGTGAAAAAAAAGGTATTTCTCTGCAAGAAATATCTGATCGTCTCAAAATGAGTAAATCACATATCATGGCTCTTGAAGAATGCCGTCCATCCGATCTTCCCTTTGCGGCTATTTACAAAAAGAAACTCGTCAAACAATATTGTCGTATTGTAGATGCTGACTATGCCATAATGGTACATCAATTTGTCGAAGAAGAACTTGAAGAACAACTCAGTCCACCAGAAAACCGAACAAACTCACAAAAAACACTCTATCGTTGGAATCACGCACCATTTTTGATTCGACTTGGAGCCGTACTGTCTGTGGCACTGGTATTTTTTGGATATCTTGGACTCCAAGTAAAAAAAATTGTCGAACCCCCTGCATTGAATCTCTTCTCCCCTATCAATGGAATGATTACCGCTGATGCCAATTTGCAAATCAAAGGACAAACCGATAAAGAAGTAAAGGTGATGATCAATGGAAAAGAAATAAAAAACAGTGAACAAGGAATATTTGACGAAACACTCGCACTTTCTCCTGGAGTTAATACACTTATCATCTCTGCAGAAAAAAAACATGGCAAAACAACAACCGAAACTCGCTATGTCGTACTTGAAAACAAGCCAGAATTTTCACTCTCAAACAACGCACATATAAAAAATTGACATGTGGATAAAAAACATGTACGCTATGAAGGAGAACATTTATTCTCCTTTTAAATTTTTAAAAAAGGTAAAAGTTCGTGAGTATACTCTCACGTAAGTGTTCGATCCGCTCCCTTATCCACAGGTACTTTAGAAAAATTTTATCTTTTGTCCTGTATAATAGCGATATTCATTAATGTAATACTCATATGGCAAAACAAAACGATGAACAACAAGCAAAATTCAAAGCAGCCCAAACAGCAATTGACCAAATCAAAGAACGCTTTGGAGATGGTTCTATCATGAAATTTGGAGAAGCAAAAGCAATGCAAGTTGATGCGGTTCCAACCGGTTCTGTTTCTCTTGATATTGCCCTTGGTGTGAAAGGGGTACCACGCGGACGTATACTTGAAGTTTTTGGTCCAGAAGCGAGTGGAAAAACTACTCTTGCACAACACATTATTGCAGAAGTACAAAAAATGGGTGGTATCGCAGCCTTTGTTGATGCCGAACATGCTCTTGATCCAGATTATGCCCGTAAAATCGGCGTAGACGTGGATAACCTGCTTATTTCACAACCTGATACTGGTGAACAAGCTCTCGAGATCCTAGAGACTCTGGTGCGCTCCAATGGGGTCGATGTAGTCGTAGTAGACTCTGTTGCAGCCCTTGTACCAAAAGCCGAAATCGAAGGTGAAATGGGAGAATCTCATATGGGACTTCAAGCACGTCTTATGAGTCAGGCACTCCGAAAACTTACCGGTATTGTCAGCAAAACAAATACTGTTGTCATTTTTATCAACCAGATTCGTCAAAAAATTGGTATTGTATTTGGAAACCCCGAAACAACAACTGGTGGAAATGCCTTGAAATTTTATTCTTCTGTTCGTATCGAAATTCGCCGTGCTGCCCAAATCAAACAAGGTGATAAAATTATTGGAAATCGTGTAAAAATTAAAGTCGTAAAAAACAAAGTTGCCGCTCCATTTCGTACTACAGAATTTGATATCATGTACAATGAAGGAATCTCTATGGCTGGAGATATTCTCGATACTGGTGTCACCTACAAAGTTATTCACAAATCTGGCAATAGCTATAGTGTCGGCGAAGAAAAACTTGGTGTTGGCCGTGAAAAAGCAAAAGAATATTTGCGAGGCAATCCAAAACTCATGAAAGACCTCTACAAAAAGATTTGGGAGGCCGTAGAGCGAGGTGATGCCCTTGAAGAAGAAAAAGGAGCCCCTGGTGAAAAAGAAGACCTTGAAGGACTCGAAATGCCACAATAAACTCTCTCCAATAAAAAAACCACTGCAG
>CAZQRI010000067.1:0-4643 GCA_964595805.1 uncultured Gammaproteobacteria bacterium | reverse complement strand
CTCTGCTCGGTCTCTACGACTCGGGCGACTCGTCTGCCAGCCTTGACCGCCGAGCAGTTCCTCCTGCAGGCTCAGGCTATCACGGGCAGCTGTGATGAAGCTACGTTGAGCCTGCTCTATCTCGTGATTGTCTTTGTCGATGGTCAAGAACACATCACTCCGGCATGGTCGATTGAAATCGATCAACCGGGTGTGCTCCGCTACATCGACGCTCACTGTAATTTGCCGGCCACGGCAATCAGTGTGCCGTACAGCGCCATCGCTCACGTCTACGACTTCAGCCGTCCGCAAACCCGCCTCGCTTGAGCCTTTCGGCTCGCATCTCCCGTGCACTTCGCGCGGACCTTCCTTTTATAAATCTCATGTAAGGTTTCTAAAAGGTCATAAAAAATCCCCCTTGATTGGAGGATTTTTTGTTTACAAGTTTTTTAGAAAATTTTGAGTCGTTTGAGTTCTAGTATTTCTGCATCGCTCGCACGAAGATAGGTTTCATTTTCTTCCGCTGTTTTTTCTGATTCAATCCATTTTTGATCAAGAAGTGATTTTTGTTTGTCTGTTATTTCAATACGTCCTGTTTTTATTCCATGATTGTATTTTCCATCCATGGACCACTGAAAAGAATGTGCATAGTACAAAGTTTGTGGCATGTCTTGTGCATATTCAACTTTGTAAATTACGAGAATGTGGTTGAGATTGTGTTCTTTTCCCGCATTCATAATGATCACTACATCTCCAGGCATTACTTCGCTGAGTGCAATAGTCTGTGTATTTTTTTCGTGTGACAGAGTGTTTACCGAAATATTTTCAACCGGGCGAAGTTTGATAAGGAGTTTACGAATAAAACTTCGATTTGGATAAAAAAGTTTGGAAGCAATATCCCCAGTGTGTTTGCTTTTGTATTCGGCATTGAGGATATAATATGCAAAAGCAGAACAATCAAGACCAAGATTGTGTTCCACCAAAAATTTCTTGAGATCTTCTGCCGATATATCTTTGAGATCTACTTTTTCTCGAAGTGCAAAGAGCTGCGCTTCTTCAACTATTTCTTCTGGACTACCTTTGCCAATGAGAACACGAAGACCTGCACGAACTTTGCTGCGGCGATTGTTGAAGTAGGGGCAGTTTATTTTTTTGTCACCAAAGGCAAGCTGTGCGTAATTTTTGATGACATCGAGTGCGGGTTGTGAGAGTGTTTTGCTGTTCATACAAGAGCTGATTTTATTTTTTCTCCAAGTTCGTTAAATACATTGTGTGCGGTAAATAAAGATTGCGTGGTTTGAATACGAATCCAATCCGAACCAGGGTCAGTGTTGGTGTAGGGGATGATGTTGAGGTCAAGATTGAGATTTTTTAATTTTTGGATAATCGTATCTTGGGTTTTGCCTTGCATGAATTCACAATTGCGGACAATAATTTGCGCTCCGTTTGTAATGCGAGTCAGTTCAACAGTTGGAGTGTCGGTCAGTGCTGCAAGATGCGCTTCAAAGGTTGTATTTTTTTCTTGTAAAATACTTTCGTAGGTGGTACTTGCAGGTTGCCGTGCATTGATTTCAATAAGATACAATTTTTGCGCTGCTGTATCGAGAATAACATCAATACCAAAAAGTCCTTTCCATTCACTTTCGCGAAGTTTGTTGCCAATGTCTGTTGCAATGCTGTTGTATTGCGCTTTCAAATTTTCATCGAGTAAAACATGAGGCAATGTCCAATCATTGCCAATGGTGGTAAATGGATTGTCGGTAAATGGGGGAGTACCTGTGATTTGGTAGCTGATATTTCCAACCAAGATTTTATCTGCACACACCACATTGTTGCTGGTGAGCATTGGACCATTGATAAACTTCGTAATGCGAACAGGACGATCCGGAAATTTGCTTTGAATTTCGGCAAGTTGTTCATTTGAAGAGATCATCATGGTTCCAAGTCCCGTATGCGCGCGGTTGAATTGTAAAATAAATGGCGTGCCATCAAATACAACATCCCGTGCAATTTGAATTTTGTGTGGTGGAAGATATTTTGTGAGATCTCCCAGCCACTCAACCTGGGTAATTTTTTCTTCAACGGTTTGAGAGAGTTTGGCACTTGGATTGAGGAGATTCCAATTGTTTTCTGTGCAAATTTTTTCAATAACAGCAGTATTTTTGAAAACCAAAATGTTTGGCTTCACGTCATTTGAATTTTGAGCAATAAAATCCTGAACACTCTGCTCTTGCAAAAGTTCGTGGGTATCAAGAAGGGCCTCGGATTCAAGGAGCAAAATATTTGTTCGATCGCTTGCTGCTGCCTTGCTAAAAGGAGTAGAATTTGAGACAATAAAGTAGCCTTCAGTATCTAGAGAAAGGCCAAGCGCTCTTTCGATATCGCGGGTGATATAAAATATTATTTTCATAGAAGTATTGTCATTCGAAATTTTAATCAAAGTATACCTCGGCATTTTAGCTTTTCGCTTTCCTCGCCTGTGGGCTCAGGGATGCCCTCTGCGGAGGTCATAACCCGCGAAAAGCTAAAATTCAAGTTCTACAAAGATTAAAATTTCGAATCGTGCTCTGAGTATAGGATAAAAATTTGAATTTGGCAATATGATGGAACTCTATAAACAACTCAAAAATTACGGAAAAGTAAAGCTCAGTGAACCCATGAGCAAGCATACGACGTTCAAGATCGGTGGTCCTGCGCAATTTTTTGTCATTGTCGAAGAAACTGACAAGCTTGTGGCCCTTCTCAAATTTCTTGACGAACAGGGGATAGATCGATTTATTCTCGGCGGTGGAAGTAATATGTTGGCTCGCGATGATGAATATAGCGGTGTGGTGATCCATATTAATACCAAAAAAACCGAAGTCACTTCAACAGGAATTGTCGCTGACGCTGGATGCAGTACCGTTGCCATTGCCAATCTTTCTATGAAAGAAGGATTTATTGGTTTTGAATGGGGAGTCGGTGTGCCAGGAACTATTGGTGGGGCAGTTCGAGGAAATGCTGGTGCTATGGGGAGTGATATGAGTAACAATGTAGAAAAGATTGAAGCGTATAAAGATGGTGAGCTTGTGACCCTAAGCAATGCAGAATGTGATTTTCATTATCGTCATAGTTTTTTCAAAGATACAGGCGCGGTAGTACTGAGAGTACATTTACAACTTGAAAAATCCGAAAACAAAGACGGCATGAAAAAAGCACTGGAATTTTTACAGTATAGAAGTAAAACACAGCCACAGGGATTTGCTTCGACCGGATGTATTTTCAAAAATTTTGAAATTCATAATACAAAATTTGATTTTGATGTACCCGAAGAATTTTTGAAAAAAGGAATTATTTCTGCTGGATGGCTTATTGACCAAGCCGGTATGAAAGGAGCCCAAGTCGGAAATGCAAAAGTGAGTGAAACACATGGTAATTTTGTTATAAATCTTGGAAATGCTACAGCGCGTGATGTTTTGACACTTATTGATGAAATAAAAGAAAAAGTGTACAATAAATTTAAGATATCTATCGAAGAAGAAATTCAATTGATTTAGTTTTAACCGTATAATGTATGATTATCACAATCCACGGAACAGGTATGGAACTTACTCCAGCAATTCGAGAATATGCTGAAGAAAAAATTACGAGTCTTGAAAAATTTTTTGATAATATTACCAAAGCAGAAATAGATCTTGGGATGCAAAGTCATCATCACAACAAAGGTGATATCTTTTATGCAGAAGTAACTTTGGATATCCCTGGACGAGTTTTGCGTGTTGTCAAAGAAGAACAGGATCTCTATAAAGCAATAGATAAAGTAAAGGATCACCTCAAAGTAGAACTCGATGAGGTCAAAGAAAAAATGCGCCGTATTGATAAAGATGAAATTCGTAGTCAAAAAGAATATGACCTTGATGCTTCAGAATCTGATGAGGATAGTGAAGAATAATAAGCTTTGTAAAGCTTCATAAATTCACAAAAAGTGGCTTATTTTAGCCACTTTTTTATTATGGACAAAAGCGTTCTCTCGTGCTATAATACGGCAACTATTTAAACCCTGTTTTTTATGAGTCTTTTAAAATCTGTCTACGAAGGAGTATTCGGAAGTCACAATTCCCAAGTCTTGAAACAATACCAAAAAGTGGTAGAACAAATAAATGCGCTCGAAGCGGATTTTTCTGCGCTTTCTGATGACGCTCTCAAAGCAAAAACGCTTGAATTTAAAAAACGTTTGAGCGAAGGTGAAACACTCAACGATATTCTTCCAGAAGCTTTTGCTACTGTACGTGAAGCCGCAAAGCGTGTATCGGGTATGCGTCATTTTGATGTGCAGCTTATTGGTGGTATGGCACTGCATAATGGAATGATTTCTGAAATGCGAACGGGAGAAGGAAAAACATTGGTGGCAACACTTCCGGCTTATCTCAATGCGCTTGAAGGAAAAGGTGTGCATGTTGTAACGGTCAATGATTACCTCGCACGTCGCGATGCTGTATGGATGGGAAAAATTTATCATTTTCTTGGAATGTCTACGGGTATTATCCAAAACATGCGTGTGAGTTATGTGTTTGATCCAAGTGTTATTGCTCCAACAGAAGTCGCTTCGAATGAAGAAAATGAAGTACAAGTATTTAAAGTAGAAAATGAATATTTGCGAGCTTCAAGTCGTCAAGAAGCATATC
>CAZQRI010000066.1:0-4711 GCA_964595805.1 uncultured Gammaproteobacteria bacterium | reverse complement strand
ACTCGGGCATGTGTCTTTGCTTGGGGTCGTGCTTGGTATTTTGACTGGGCTGCCACCACTGCTTGGTGCCTTGATTGTGAGTGTGCTTTTTTCTTTTGGTATTGATACCTTGAGACAAAATAAAAAACTTTTTGCAGAGTCGGTCTTGTCACTCTTTCTTTCGGGAAGTTTGGCACTGGCCTTGGTACTTGCCAGTTTTATCAAAGGTTTTTCAAAAGATTTTAATAGTTTTTTGTTTGGAAGTATTACGACTGTGAGCAGTCAGGATATTTGGATCATTGGAATTTTGGGAATTGTTATTGTGGCGGCGATTGCTTTTTTGTATCACAAGTTTTTTTTGATTACCCTCGACGAAGAACTTGCCCAAGCAGAGGGACTCAAGGTTCGTTTGTATAATTTGATTATGATTTTTCTCTCGGCACTCACGGTAGCATTGTCGCTGCGAATTGTGGGAGTCTTGCTTATTGGGGCCCTTATGGTGGTGCCGGTTATGGCGGCTGGGCAGTTTGGAAAAAGTTTTGTGAAGACTATTTTGATTGCTATTGTTTTTTCTATTTTATCTACGGTTTTTGGACTTTTTGGATCTTATTATTTGAATACTCCAAGTGGGGCCATGATTGTGCTGATTTCTATTGTATTTTTTCTTTTTTCTTTGCTCTTTTCGGGCAAAAAAGCCTAGTGTGCGGACTTACTTGTCAAAGCCAAAAACATATGATAGTGTAGAATCTCTCTCTTATTAGTTTTTTTTCTATGAAAACAAGTATTCAAAAATTGAAAGATTTTGTGGGGCAAGAAGTGACCCTTTCTGGATGGCTGACAAACTCTCGTTCGAGTGGTCCTATTCTGTTTCTTGAACTTCGTGATGGAAGTGGATTTATCCAGGCGATTGTGAACAAAGCCGAAGTGCCCGAGACGGTTTGGGCAGATGCAGAAAAACTTACTCAGGAATCATCTCTTGCTGTAACTGGTCTTGTCAAAGCGCATCCAAAAAAAGAAGGCGTGTATGAAATTCAAGCAAGTGGAATCAAGATCTACCATATTTCTGCCGAATATCCAATTGCCAACAAAGAACATGGACCAGACTTTTTGATGGAGCACCGACATTTGTGGCTTCGCAGTAAACGTCAATGGGCCATCCTTCGTATTCGTGATGTGATTGAAACAGCGATCAACGATTACTTGCACCAAGAAGGATTTATTCGAACAGATTCACCAATTTTTACACCAAATGCCTGTGAAGGGACCACGACACTTTTTGGTATGCCATATTTTGATCTTGGCAATGCCTACCTTTCACAGTCTGGTCAGCTTTATAGTGAAGCGGCGATTGCTTCTGCGGGCCGTGTGTATGATTTTGGGCCAGTATTTCGTGCAGAAAAAAGTAAGACCAAACGCCACCTCACAGAATTTTGGATGATGGATGCAGAAGCAGCATTTGTGGAGCATGATGAAAATATGGATATTCAAGAAGCCTTGATCAAGTTTATTGTTCGCGCGGCTCTTGAAAAATGTAGTGTAGAATTTGCACTGCTTGAACGCGATACTGCGCCACTTCAAAAATTGCTTGATTTGCCGTTTAGCCGCCTCACCTATGACGAAGCAATTCCAAAATTGAATGCCCTTGGAAGTGATATCAAATACGGAGAAGATCTTGGAAACGACGACGAGGGACTGCTCACCAAAGATTCACCCGTGCCAGTATTTATTCATCGTTGGCCAAAGGCAATCAAACCATTTTATGTAAAACGTGCAGCAGACAATGACGCACTGGCACTCAATGTGGATTTGATTGGTATTGAAGGATCTGGAGAAATTATTGGAGGTGCGCAGCGTGAAGATAATATTGATTTGCTGCTTGAACGTATCAAAGCCGAAGGATTGAATGAAGAAGATTACGATTGGTATTTGGATTTGCGAAAATATGGCTCTGTACCACATTCTGGATTTGGGGTAGGAGTAGAGCGTGTGGTGCGCTGGTTGACACAGGCGGAACATATACGTGAATGTATTCCATTCCCACGTCTTTTGAATCGTATTAAACCATAATATAAAAAAATCCCGACTCAGTCGGGATTTTGAAAAGATTGGGTCTGCGCGGCGGGGAGCGAGGCTCGGACCCGTCGCGCTTGCCGCTGTAACCCTGCGGCGAGGGGGAGCTAGTGGGGATGACGCATGAATGCATCGATCACCCAACATGCGAGGAGGGCGGGGATCAAGAGACTCAAGATTTGCCAGATCCAGAGGGCGATCCTCACCTTGATGAGGAACTTGATCATCTCAAAGATCCCAGTCTTCTTGAAGACATACAGGACCGCCGCGATGAGGAGAAACTCTCCCATAACATACTCCGTTCGGAGGAATTGGGTGAAAAAAAAGCTGACGATTCCGAACTGCATAGTATAGCACAAAAAACGACTTTTGTCAATATAAAATCATTACTATTTCGCTAAAATATGGGAAAAATACACAAACGAAGAAATCGAAAAATCATAGAAAATACCGAGATTCCGGCATCTTTTTGGGAAAAGCTGTCTCTTATTGTGGGGCCTACACATATGGATCAAATCAGGGCTACTTTTCGGAGTAAACCAAGTACTTTTCGTGTGAATACGATCAAGGCCAAAAAAGAAGATGTGGTAAAAGAACTGACGGATTTGGGATTCAAATTTCAAGAAGTGCCATGGTGTTTGGGCTCCTATATTTTGGAAAACAAAAGCAAACGCGAGATGGTGGACCTGCCAATGTACCAAGAGGGAAAAATATATATGCAGAGTTTGGCAAGTATGGTTCCACCGCTTATGCTGGATCCACGTCCCGGTGAAATGGTTCTCGATCTTACGGCAGCGCCAGGAAGCAAGACTTCACAGATGGCCGCGATAATGAAACAAGAGGGGACTTTGATTGCCAACGACAATAGCAAGATTCGTTTTTTCAAACTCAAACACAACATGGAACTGCTCGGTGTGGTAAATGATGCAAAAGCAGATTGGAATTTTGAACTTCGCCAAGAAGATGGTTGTGATTTGTGCGGGGACTACATCAACATGTTTGATAAAATCCTTGTGGATGCACCATGTAGTGCCGAAGCACGATTTCTTGAAGACGATGCCAAAACATTTAGTTATTGGGGAGAAAAGAAAGTAAAAGAAATGGCCATGAAGCAACGCAAACTTTTGTTTTCTGCTTGGTATGCACTCAAACCTGGTGGAACACTTGTGTATTCGACTTGTACTTTTTCACCAGAAGAAAACGAAGTGCAAATTTCTCGGCTCCTCAATCGCTTTCCAGAGGAAGCACGCATTGAAGAAATCTCTGGAGTATTGCCAGGACTGAAACATTTTTCGGGATTGAAAACCTGGAAAGAGCGAACCTTTCATCCAGATATTACAAAGGCATTGCGTATATTTCCAACACAGGAAGTAGAAGGATTTTTTGTTGCAAAAATACGAAAACTTGAAAATATTTAGATTGACAAAAACACATTTTTCGTGTTATTTTACAATGAGTATTCACTACTCATTGTTTTTTATTGTATGCAAAATTATTTTCTCAAAAAAAATGTTTTGGTTCCTTATTTGGGAATTGTTGTGGCGCTTTGTTTTTTGGGAATATCATTTGCATCGGCAGAAGAAGATACAAGTCCTGTAGAAGTGCTTGCGCCAGAAAGTATTCCAACAGAAAATTTAGTCACAGATCCACCTGTGAGTGAGAGTATGGTGAGTAGTACGGAATCTGTTCTCGAAGTGATTGTTGAAACAATACCAGTTGCAGAAGAAATAAGTCACGAAGAAGCAGTACCTCTTGTCGTATCACCAGCCCCAGTGTATTACAACTTGCCACGAGTGATTGGAACAGGTCCTACAGGTGTTCCAAAGCCTTTGGCAAGTTTGACAATGCCACGTCTTATTCCACCATCTCTAGAACAAGGAGTACTTGGTGAAAAAATTACTGTTATTGATGCCTTGATTCAAGAAACAAAAAGAGGACAAAAATCTCAAAAGGTTGTGGATTTGCAGAATGAACTCAAAGCTTTGGGATTTTTTCCAAAGACTGTTGTGTCGAGTGGTTTGTATGGGCCAGTAACAGATGCTGCCGTAAAAAAATATCTTGCAGAAAAAATTGTTGACATTGACGAGTTTATTGGCAAAGTGCATCTCGGAGAAAAAAGTGATGCGGTGAAACAACTGCAAAATGCTTTGAAATCTCATGGAGATTTTTCAAAGGCAATTCCTTCGACTGGTTGGTATGGACCAGTGACGGATGCTGCGGTGAAAAAATATTTGGCAAATAAAAAATAGATTGAAAAAAAAGAAAACAGCGGGATCGACCTGCTGTTTTTGTATTGACAAAATCTGCGTTTGGAGGTATAAGAAGGCAACACTGAGAGGAGAAACACGATGAGGCCTGAGCAGGAGCGATTCACCCGCGAGTTGTTGGAAACCGTGGAGCAGTGGCTCAATACGCCGCGCTCTGAGGGGGGTCCGTACAAGTCGGAGGTTCGGAGCCTTCGCCTGTTCCTTCAGAACTGGCGGCGTGCGCCCTTCGAAGAGTTCGAAGGCGCTTCTTGGATGAAGATCCAGGGGCAGGATAACCCCTTCCAGTATTCGGGGATTGAACTCCCCGATAGCTTGGATGAGCTCACGCACCAAACGCCGGAGCGCAAGTTTCTCTACCTCTACTTCTTCCTCGTGAAGAAGAAGGGATATGAACT
>CAZQRI010000065.1:2645-4764 GCA_964595805.1 uncultured Gammaproteobacteria bacterium | reverse complement strand
ATTGAAATTCATGTACGGGCGCAACACTTCAAAGTCAAAATTCTTAATATTGAAGCCAATAATCTGGTCAGCCGATTGCAGCAATGAACCTAAACGAGGTAATTCATGTTCTTCATAAATTGTATATAAGTCTGTGGAATAATCGTAAATACCACAAACAGAAATTTTCAACAGATGATTTCTTCCTCTGCCACCCACTTCTTCGAAGGATTTTTGTGTTTCCAAATCTAAAACAATCTTTCTAAGCATTATTTTTGTTTTTGTTTCAAAATAATACAGAGATGAGGCCAGGTGGAGGATTTTTGGGTCTTTATGCTGCGGTTCGTGTTGATCAAGGGAAAGTCCATGTTCTTAAGGTAGAAGGAACAGAAGTTTTGGATCATCAAACACCAGCGACTTGGAAGCCAACAGCACCACAAGTGTTGACTGATCATTTGGGAGTGGATCGTTGGTATTTTCGTGATTCTAATTGGTCACCAGATTTTTCTGTATCGGCACAAAAAGCTTTGGAATTGTATAAAGGTGAAAATGGTATTGCTGCCGATGATATTGATACCGTTGTTGCTTTTACTCCGACCGTTCTTGAGAGGCTTATGAAAATTACAGGGCCTTTTACGGTAGAAGGAGATTTGTTTACCGCAGAAAATGTGGTAGAAAAATTGGAATATACGGTGGAATATGATTGGGAAAAGAGTGGTCGTAATTTTGAAAATCGCAAGGGAATTGTCAAAACATTTATGGATGCGCTTTTGTCGCATCTCAAAACAGATGCCTTTTTGCATTTTGGAGATTATAGTAGTTTGCTTCGTGACTTGGGTAATGAAAAACATATTATTTTTTATTCAAAAGATGCAGAACTTGAACGCGTGATCAATAATCTTGGCTGGACCGGAAGAGTGAAAGCCCCAGCAAGTGATTATTTGCTCTGGGTTGATGCGAATCTTGCTGCACTCAAAACAGATCATGCTATAGTACGAAATTTGGAATATACGATTGAACCTCGTGGAACTGATTTTGTTGCACATGCCAAAATGACTTATACGCATACAGGAAAGTTTGACTGGAGAACGAGTCGTTATCGAACCTATGCCCGTGTGTATGTTCCAAGTGGGGCCAAGCTTCTGGAAGTGAAAGGGGCAATGAAGACAGATCGAAGTCCACTTCCTGGGGTAGTTGACGAAGGCGAAGAATTGGCGCACCATTGGTTTGGGACCTTTATCGCTATTGAACCAGGGAAGATTGGAACTTTGGAATTTAGCTATATTTTACCAAATTCTGTGAAAGAGCAAATCAAAGCCAAAAAATATTCTCTTTTGGTTCAAAAAGAATTGGGTATTGTTGATACTGCATTGACCTTGAATCTAAATTTTGCTACAAATATACAGTCTGCGGTACCACCAGAAGAGAAAAAAGATTGGGGAAATTCGGTCTATACCTTAAAAACAAATTTGAAAATTGATAGAACCTTTGAAGTTGGCTTATAAATTAAAAAATTATGTGGGTAAAAAAAGTAGCAATTGATCTTGGAACCACAAATGTTTTGGTCTACGTACCAAAGCGTGGCATTGTGATCAATGAACCTTCGGTAGTAGCAGTTTCAAAACTTGAAAAAAAAGTTTTGGCTGTTGGAATTGAAGCAAAAGAAATGATTGGTCGTACTCCTGATACAATTGTTGCCGAACGTCCACTCAAAGATGGTGTAATTGCCAATTATCGTACAACCGAGGCCATGCTGCGTTATTTTATCAATAAAGCACTTGGTGGCGTGCGTATTTTTCGCCCAGAAGTTATGATTGCAGTACCTGCAGGAATTACTTCAACCGAACGCCGTGCTGTTATTGATGCGGCTATGGCGGCTGGAGCTCGGGCTGCTTATATTATCAAAGAACCAATTGTATCTGCTATTGGAGCCGATATTCCAATTGGAAGTCCTTCGGGACATATGATCGTGGATATTGGTGGAGGAACAGCCGAAATTGCGGTTATTTCTCTTGGTGGAATTGTATCTTGTGGATCAGTACGTATTGGTGGAACACGTTTTGATGCTTCTATTGCCGAGTTTATTCGTCGTAAGTATGGTATGGCAATTGGCGATCGATCATCGGAAGAAGTAAAAATC
>CAZQRI010000065.1:0-2635 GCA_964595805.1 uncultured Gammaproteobacteria bacterium | reverse complement strand
CGGCCATGTATATGGATACACCACTTACTATGGAAGTAAAAGGACGTGATAATGTAACGGGACTTCCTCGAACAATTACCGTGACCTCAAATGACACAACAGAAGCTTTGCAGCACGACTTGCAAGGGCTCATTGAGGCTGTGAAAGAAGTACTCCACGAGACACCTCCAGAACTCTCTGCGGATGTAATGGACAAGGGGATTATGATGGCGGGTGGATCGAGTATGCTGCGTAATCTTGACGCGCTGATTTCTGAAGCAACGGGTGTGGCCTGTTATGTTGCGGATGAACCGCTCTTGTGTGTGGCAAAGGGGACGGGTATTGCACTTGAAAATCTTGAGACGTATAAGAGAAGTATTTTGGCGACCAAATAATTTTATGCTCATTGGTATTGATGCATCACGAGCAAATAATGCACAAAAAACAGGCGTTGAATGGTACGCCTTTTTTTTGATTGAAGAACTCAAAAAAATTGTACCAAGTGATGTGCAAGTTGTTTTGTATTCTGAAAAGCCACTTGAAGGTGAGCTCGCGAACTTGCCTCCCAACTGGTCGAGCAAGGTCTTGCGCTGGCCGCCACGACGTTTTTGGACACAAATTCGTCTGAGTTATGAAATGCTGTTTCACGCACCTGATGTCTTATTTGTGCCGGCGCATGTATTTCCATTGATTCATCCCCGAAAAACAGTTATGACAGTGCATGATGTTGCTGCGCTTCGTTTTCCAAAAATTTATAATCGTTTTGAACAGTGGTATAGTCTGTGGAGTGCAAAATATGCTGTGAAAAAACTGTGGCGGGTGATTGTGCCAAGTGTTTTTACAAAAGATGAATTAAAAGCTTTAATTGAGAGTGATCAAAAAAATATTATTGTGGTACATCATGGATTTGATCAAAAATTTACAGAACAAAAATCTGAAATAGAAATTGAAGAAGCCCTCAAAAAATACAACATCAAAAAACCATTTTTTCTCTCTCTTGGACGAATTGAGCAAAAGAAAAATACTCTTGGAACTGTTCGTGCCTTTGAAATGTTGAAACAATCTTGCCCTCATGACAATTGGGAACTGGTTCTTATTGGAAAGCCTGGGTACGGAGGACAAAAAGTTGCTGATGCAATACACAAGAGCAAATTTGCGAACGAGATTATTCATCCAGGTTATGTAGAACAAACAGATATTCCCGCAATTTTTCAAGCAGCTGCAGCCTTTGTATTTCCGAGTTTTTACGAAGGATTTGGGATTCCAGTGCTTGAAGCATTTGCCTCTGGCGTACCAGTTATTACTTCAAAAAAGAGTAGTACCGAGGAGATTGCAGGGGATGCCGCTGTGTTGGTAGATCCGCAAGACATTGAAGACATGGCTGATGCAATGCAACTGTTACTTACGGATTTTGACGCAAGACAAAAACTCATTGAAAAAGGGCGTATGCGTATACAGGATTTTTCATGGCAAAAATGCGCGGAGGAAACGTTAAAAGTATTACTATGAAAATAATTGGTCATCACAAACAACTCAAATATTTTGAAACATTACAAAAAAATAATACGCTCCATCATGCGTATCTTTTTGTGGGACCAGAACATGTTGGCAAAACAACGCTTGTCAAAAATATCATTGCGGCGATTCTTCAAACTCCGATCGAAAAACTTGCAATCCATCCAGATTTTTTACAAATTGAACGCATTGATGAAGATGGCAAACTCAAACGTGATATTACCGTGGAACATATCCAAGCGGCTGTGAGCAAGGCGGCACGTTCGCCAATTGCGGGAAAATATAATGTTATTTTGATCGAAGATGCTGAAAAAATGAATGGATATGCGGCCAATTCCTTGCTCAAAACTCTCGAAGAACCTGTAACTCCGACACTTTTTTTCCTTTTGACAAACAACGAAGAAAAAATATTAGCTACAATAAAATCTCGTGTACAAACAATACACATTTTACCCATGCAAAAGGAAATTTTGTATGCTGAACTTTTGGGGCTTTTTCCTCAGGAAAAAAACCTTTCGGGAATAGTGGAGGCTTCAAGAGGTCTTCCTGGTCTTGCCCTTACTTGGATCCAAAATCCAGAATCTTTTGAAAATTACAAAAAAGAAGTCGAAAGATTTTTTTCACTTTTTCACAAAGCATTTTTTGAAAAACTTGCTATTGTAGAACCACTCTTTGGTGATAAAAAAGCACATATCGAAGGACGAGAAGAACTCAAAGATATTTTGATACTCTGGGAGTCTTGTATTGATATGATTTTGAGAGGAGAAAGAAACTTTCCCCAGTGCTCCTCTGGTACACTCCTGGCATTCTATGATATTATAGAGGAAACTATTCTAAGGCTTGGCCAAAATATTCATCCAAGACTTCTAATGGAAAATTTACTTCTTTCAATACCATAATATTTAATTTTTTCTATGAAGAAAAACCTCTCTTTGGGGCTTGCTGCTATAGCAGGACTCCTTCTTTTAGGAGCTGGATGTTCACCTTTTTCCAGTAATACGCCAACAAGTGTTGGGCCTGCTGGAGTTTTTGTATCAACAGACAAAGCAGAAACTTGGAAATCAATTTCTATTTTGCCAGGTCCTGGAGCAGCAACAAGTCTCTCTAAAGTCAGTGTTTACAAATTGCTCAATGATCCACA
>CAZQRI010000064.1:3112-4802 GCA_964595805.1 uncultured Gammaproteobacteria bacterium | reverse complement strand
TCATCTCACTTGCCTTGAGAATCTTTGTCTTGATCCCGAGAGCCTGCGCCATCCACACAATAAATTCTGTATTAAAATCAGCAAGATACTCATGCTTTTTATTATACAGTCCCTGCAAAAATGGAAAGATATCTTCAAAAAATTCACACTTTTTATAATTTTGTTCAATCGAGCTTAAATGTTTTTTAGTTAACTTTTCGTCACTCCAATTTATTTTTACGTCCTGTACTGCAGTATTCAGTGAATGTTTTTCTACCGGAATCGTCATCCACTGTGCAGAACCTGAAATAATAATTTTGTTGCGATTTTGAAAATTATTTTTTTCAAATTGCACCGTATCAAGGAGCACAAAAGTATCAGCGAGACTCATCTTGTGAAAAAATCCAAGCCACGGAAAACATTCGGGTTGATGAATCGCAACATTCATAAATAACTTTAAAATTTCAAATCGTAACGAACGATTTCAAAACTCTCCGCATACTTCACATTATTTTCATTTCCACGCATACGTGCACGTCCTTCAATTGATTCAATCCAATCTGGACCATATTTTTTAAATTGACTTTCATGTGCCGCAATCGCTTTCTTTTTGGTTTCAATATCTTGGGTAATATCAATATACATTTGAGGACGATATGCCTGATACGAACGTCCCGAAGGTGGAAATGGTTCGTACATAAGAATTGAATTGAACCAACGTGCAGCAGAAATAGATGCCAATGAAACATTGTGGTGATCTTGATGTGTATCAAAACTCCAATGTGTCAAAATAAGATCTGGTTTAAAATCAGTGAGCACAGAATCAATCGCCTCAACGGTTGATTCATCATAAGGAATATTTTTATTTGGGAATTCAAAGACTACATAGTCTGTAACACCCAGTGCATTCAAGGCTGCTTTTCCTTCGTCCGCAGCTTCTTCGTCGGTTCGAAGAACGGTTCCATCAAAACGTTTATATCCCGATGGTGTCATGATAATACACTTTACTTCGTGACCTTGGCGAATAGCACGAGCGAGTGTTCCACCACAGCCCAGTTCAATATCGTCAAAGTGTGCGCCAATAGCAATAATTTTCATATTATTTCTTCAAATTAGAAATAAACTTCATCAAATTTTGAAAATTTAAATCTGGTGAATAGGTTGAATCAACAAAATTTCTTAATTTTTTACTATACTCATTTCTTTTCTGAACATCCAAAATCAATTCCTCAATAGCCTGATACCAACTTTCTTTTGAGTAGACAATACGACCACTCACTCCATCTTGAATCATCTGTACATGCGAGGGAACAAAATCCGCAATCACCGGCACACCAAGCTGCGTAAACACATAAAGCCGTCCAGGATTTGTCGAATACTTAAATCGTACGATATAATCATCACGAAAATATCCAATCGTATTATGAATATAACTCCAAAAAGTTCTTGTAAAAATTTTTCCACGCAAGTTTGGCACTGGAATCATACTCGGAACCACACCAATATCGCAAGCATGTAAATCGTCAAAAAATGTTTTATCACTCCATTGTACATCTACAACTTTACATTTTTTCGGACGATTCAATTTCCAAAGCCCAAGTTTTTTTACATTATAAACAGGTCGAAATTCAATATTATATTTTAGAGAGAGTTCATCAAGCGCAGTCGACAGTGTTTTCATGCAGTGCAAATGCAATTTATTTCCATGATA
>CAZQRI010000064.1:0-3102 GCA_964595805.1 uncultured Gammaproteobacteria bacterium | reverse complement strand
TGCAGCAACAACCAAAACAACGATATCCGTAACTCGTGTACCACGTGCCCGCATCGCCGTAAAAGCAGAATGTCCTGGAGTATCCAAAAATGTAATAACTCCTTTTGGAATTTCCACATGCATTTTTTCTTGTGCAGGAACATGAGGAAACATGAAATAAATAACAACGTTTTTGTTATAGGCATAAAAAATATCACGCTGTTCAAGTGAACTCACAAGCACAAAATCTGCAAGGCGGGCTTCTTCACGCTGACGACGCAGCGTCAACTTTGGGTCCATAACCCCCGTAATAATCTGAGGGTTTATTGCTTTAGCCTCATCCACCTTAGAATCTGGTGCCATAAACAGTGCTACATCATAATTTTTGTAGCCCTGCCAATCATTGCGAGTCACCGTATGCCCGGCAGCCGTCAGGCGTGGAATCAAATCATCCACACAGACTTTTGTGCCGGCAGCTTCATAATTTGTATTGATAACAAAACGCATAACAATATTTTAAAACATTACCATTCTTTCATTTTTTCTCTCGTCTTTTTTTTCAATTTCAAATAGGTTCGTGTTGCCGATCGATCAATATCTGGTGACAAGGCACGCAAAATTTCGTGACCCAGTATTCTATACTGGCCCCCGATTTTATTTGCCTTGAGCAAGCCTTTTTTGAGAATACGTTTCATCGTACTATTACTAATTTTTAGTAATTTTTCGGCTTCCTCAGTTGTGTATACCTCATTGGGTAATATCTCTGCCATAGAGCAATATTGTATCAAATAGTGTCAACAGGTGTCAAACTATTTTTTTGCTTCGTTATAGTGATCCAAAAACCACTGGTAAGACAATTTCACTCCTTCTTCCAAATCAACTTTGTGATGCCAGCCCAAATTATGAAGTCGTGACATATCAAGAAGCTTTCGTGGAGTTCCATCGGGCTTACTCGTATCCCATACAACCTCTCCCTCAAAACCCGTTACGTCTTTTACCATTTCTGTCAGTTCTTTTATTGTCACATCTACACCAGTTCCAAGATTCATAAAAATTGGCCCTTTTTCATTTTCTTCTTTTGTTGGATTATAATTTTCCATCATAAATACACAGCCATCAGCCATATCGTCTACGTAAAGAAACTCACGTTTTGGAGACCCTGTCCCCCAAGCACTCACGGTCGCTGCCCCCGCAAGTTTGGCTTCGTGAAATTTTCGAATGAGCGCTGGAAGTACATGAGAACCATTCAGTTCAAAATTATCTTCTGGTCCATACAAATTTGTCGGCATCACCGCAATAAAATTTGTTCCATACTGACGATTATAACTCTGACACATCTTTATTCCCGAAATTTTTGCAAGTGCATAGGGTTCGTTGGTTGGTTCCAGAAGTCCAGTAAGCAATGATTCTTCTTTCATTGGTTGCTCTGCAAACTTTGGATAAATACAAGATGATCCCAAAAACAATAATTTTTTGACACCATTTAAATACGAAAAGTGAATAATATTATTTTGAATTTGAGAATTGATATAAATAAATTCAGCGGGCGCTGTGTTGTTGGCTTGAATGCCGCCAACTTTGGCAGCAGACAAAAACACATACTCTGGTTTTTCTGCTTCAAAAAAAGCTTTTACCGATGCTTGGTTCGTCAAATCCAGTTCCGCATGCGTACGAACAAGAAGATTTGTATATCCTTTTGAAGTCAAATTACGAAGCAGTGCTGATCCAACAAGTCCACGATGCCCCGCGATATAAATTTTTGCATTTTTTTCCATATACGAAAAAGTTATGTATTTACAAGTTTTTTAATATAATTTTCTGGATCATCTTCGTTCTCAGGATCGATCAATGCCTGAAGTTTTTTAGAAATTTCTCGGGCAATAAACTGTTGCCAATACGCATAAGGATGTACTTCACGAAGTCCTTCACTCAAAGTTAGGTCATTACAATCTTTTACCTTTACAGCCTGACCACTTGTATCAAAACCAAATCCTTCTTTATATAAAAATGGATATCGAATAGGAAATTTACAAAGCGCCATTCGTTCTGCAACCGTCACCAACAGTGTTTCACTATGATCTGTCTGACCTGTCAAAGGCGAAGCCACCATATCGTCAGCAATATGCACCACCATATCTTTCAATGGAGCGTCTGCTTTGAGCACTACCTTTCCGGCCTCGTCAATACACACAAAACTCGCAGAACTGGTATGACCAGTTTCTTTTCCTGCATCTTTCAAATACTCCACCAGCTTCCCTTTCACTCCCATTTGTCTTACTTTGTCAGTCACGGCTTCATAGGCTTCAGCGCTATACACATCAGTATCAGATTGACCTCGTTTATGAAAAGCATCTCGACGATAAATTTCAAATCGTTTATTCGCATCATGGATCAAAGCTCTTCCTACAATCTTTTCACGAGTTCCTTTTTCAATGACTCTTTCACGAAATAAAGCATCCGCAATCTTATAAGCAACAACTCCTGCCGCAACATTATGTTCTCCGATATTACGAAAATCACGCATTTCATCTACCCCCGTATCATAAGGATTTGGAACCTCGAGGGTCTCATCAGAATGCACTCCAGCAGCACGCAATATTTCAAAGGCATTACTATATTGTTCTTGAAATTTTTCTTTATAAAAATCGTAGACTTCTGCCCAAGCATGGGGACGATATTCTCGTATTTCATTCATACAAAATAAAATTAGCCCTTGAGTTCTTCGAGCTCGGCATCTACCATCAATTTCACCAGCTCCTTGAAATTCACTTCTGGTTTCCATCCAAGTTTTTCGCGAGCTTTACTCGCATCTCCCAAAAGCAAATCTACTTCTGCGGGACGATAATACAATGGATCAATTTCAATAATTACTTTTCCTGTATTTTTATCAATTCCAATTTCTTGAAGTCCTTCACCCTGCCAATCAATTTCAAAACCCAAAACCTTTGCGGTTTCTTCAATAAATTCACGAACACTGTGTGTTTCTCCGGTAGAAATCACATAATCATCTGCTTCTGCTTGTTGAAGCATCATCCACATCGCTTCCACATAATTTTTTGCATAACCCCAATCACGTTTGGCATCCAAATTTCCCATGTACAAACGTTCCTGTTTTCCAGCTTG
>CAZQRI010000063.1:0-4955 GCA_964595805.1 uncultured Gammaproteobacteria bacterium | reverse complement strand
TACTCCGACAGTTTCTGGGGAATATTCTTTGTCTGCGAATGCAACCTTTCCTGCAACAAGTCAAAATAGTCCTTTGCAAATTGATTTTCGTTCAGGTGCTCTTGCTGTTGCATTTTATATGGGTGGTGCGTCTGAATATGAAAAACCAATTGTTGCAACGATTAAAGCTTTTGATAAAAATAATAAAAATATCGGTGAAATACAACAAGAAATTAGACAATATGCAATCTCTACTTTTGTGGGATTTTCTTCAACAGAAAGAATTTATCGTGTTACAGTAGATTATGGTAATACAACAATTTCTGAAGATATTGATAGTCTTATGTTTTCGTGGAAAGCTTTGGAAAAATAAAAAAGTTTACAAAAGAGTATAAATTATTTTATAATAATTTGTGGAGTTGCGTGGGTTCGAACCCCAGTCCCGGTCTGTCTAGGATGGACAAGTACCCAGACGCGGAGAGAAACAAGGCCGCCACAACTCCACTTCACTCTATGATTTATCCCCAGTTTGGGGATTTTTTTATTGTTAACTATCATAAACTTTATTTTTATTTTATTTTTGTTTTAGAAAAATTTGATAAGGCTTGTGTTGTAATAGAAACATTCATTTCTATTTGTATGTTTCTATGAAAAAATATTTTTCTTTTTTATTTGTCCTATCTTTTTTGGCTTTGTTTTTGTCTTTTTCTTCGGCTCGTTCGGATACTGGTAATGTTATTATCAATGAAATTGGCGCTTATGAGGCCAGCGGCAATGAATGGCTTGAAATATATAATCGCGGGGATGGCCCTGTTGATTTGACTGGGTGGAAATTTTGGGAAAATGGCACGAATCATGCGCTTGCGTTGAAACAGGGAAATGATTTTATTTTGGATCCTGGTGAGTTTGCTCTTATTACACAGGATGATAAAAAATTTCTTGCAGAATATCCCAATGTAACGAGTACTCTTTTGGATAGTTCTTGGACGACTCTTAGTGAAGACGGTGAGGACATTGGTTTGAAATTTGGGACTGGAGAAAATGATTTTGGAGAACGTTTTCAGTACATTGCGAGTGATAATTTTTCGCTTGAGCGCAAGGATCCAAATCTTGATGACTATACAGAAAATAATTGGGTGGAACATGTGAGTGGAAATACTATTGGGGCAAAGAATTCTGTGTTTGTTGTTCCTGTTGGAGATCCTCCTGTAGAAGAAATACCCATTATTGTGAATCCTTTGGTTACAAGCACCGTAGATATTCCTGAAGTTGTGACATCGAGTACTTCTTCAACTCTGGAGATTCCAATTTTTGTGAGTTTAAGTCCTGCCACTTCTACTCAAGAGGAAGTGGTACCTGTTGTAGAAAATTCAGTAGAGGCAAGTGCTTCTATAATTTTAATAAATGAAATAATGATAGATCCACATGAGGGAGAAAAAGAATGGATTGAACTGTATAACGCGGGGACTGGGGATGTAATTTTGGATGGATTTACACTCGACGATGGAGTTGGGCTTATTGCAAGTCCGACAGGAACAATTGCTGCTCATGGATTTTTTGTGGTGGAATTGAAAAGCAACAAATTGAATAATGATGGCGATGCTCTGCTACTCAAAAATGCAAGTGGAGATGTCGTGGATGCCCTGAGTTTTGGGACTTGGGATGATGGAAATATTTTGGATAATGCTCTTGCCTCTCAAAAAGGAAATACCCTGATGCGAAAAAATCCAGAGACGACAGATAATAATCGTGAAGATTTTTTTGAAACAAGCCATCCAACAAAAGGGAGCGAAAATATTTTTGTCGAGGTTCCGGTAGAGGAAGTGATGCGAGAGACGAGTCCTTCAAATGAATCTTTAAATCAAAGTAAAGATGGTGGAGGGACATCGAATGTTGAAGTGCCCCCTTCTTTTCCTCCAGGTAGTCTTGTAATCAATGAGTTGTTATCTGATCCTGGTGTAGAAGATGAGGAATTTGTAGAAATTTTTAATACAACAAATGCGTCAATTAATTTAGAGGGTGTAAAACTGCGTGATGGTGGTGGATCGCTGACAGAGTTGACTGGGACTCTTGCTGGACATGGATTTTTTGTTGTAGAAAAACCAAAAGGAAATTTGAATAATACGGGAGATCAATTGACACTACTTGATCCAAGTGGAGCAATTCTCGACACTGTGACTTATGGATCTTGGGACGATGGAAATATGCTGGATAATGCGCCTCTTGCTCAAGAAGCAATGAGCCTTGCTCGCAAAGTGGATGGTTTTGATAGTGATAATGATAATCTCGATTTTGTTGCAACGCTTGAAATTACTGCTGGATGGGGGAACAGCATTCGTTTTCCTGTGCCTCAAAAAGAGGAAAGTGAAATTGCCCTTGCGAGTGTAAAACTTGTTTTGAATGAAGTCTTGCCAAATCCAGTGGGTGATGATACTAAAGACGAATTTATTGAAATATATAATCCGACTACTTCAAGCGTTAGTTTGGTTGGCTGGAAAATTTCGGATACCAATAATCATTATACGATTCATGAAAAAGTGTTGGGGCCCAAGGACTATGCAGTTTTTTTGCGTTCTGTGACAGGTATTTCTCTCAATAACACGGGTGGAGATCAATTGCAGCTTTTTGATCCTAGGGGAAATTTGATTGATACTCTTATGTATAGTGAAACAGCAGAAGAGGGCTATAGTTTTGGTCTTGGTGATACCAGTGTTTTGGAGTGGAGTCGTACGGCAAGCCCAGGAGAAAAAAATAAGACTACAAGTATTGAGGCGCTGGATGATACTGCGTCAAATAGGCAAGAGCTGCTTGCCGTGAAAGTAGAAAAAACAAGCACAAAATTGAGTTCTGCAAAAAAAGTAAGCACCCCAAAGAAAAAAACAGTCAAAAAAGTGGCTGGTATAAAAATAAAAGCAGGTCAAAAAGTATCTCTTTCTCAGATTCGTGAACAAGACAAAGGAACTTGGGTCACGACAACTGGAACATTGGCTGTTTTGCCAGGTATTTTGGGAACACAATATTTTTATATTGTGGATGATACTTCGGGAGTTCAAATATTTATGTCCAAAAAAGATTTTCCGAGTTTTGAAGTAGGAGATAGTCTTCGTATTACAGGACAAGTCTCTGAAAGCTATGGCGAAACACGTATAAATGTTCAAAACAAATCACAAATTGAAAGAGTGGAACAGGGTCAAGCACCACTTGCACAAAGTGTCGAGCTGGCAAGTATCGCAGAATCTTTTGAGGGAGCGCTTGTAGAAAATACAGGACAGGTGACGGATGTGAAATCAAGTTATATGTATATTGACGATGGTACAGCGGAAATAAAAGTATACTTCAAGCGTGGTACAGGGATTACTCGTGATGATGTAAAACTTGGGAGCACTGTGAAGCTCAGAGGAATTGTTTCTGCTCTGCAAGGTGGTTATCAAATATTGCCACGATCAAAAGACGATTTGCTTTTGATTGCTTCTTCGACAGAGAATATTGCCCCAATTGTTTCGAAAGATTCAAAGAGTTTGAAAAAAATTATGACAGTAGTATTTGCTGTTATAGCTAGTATTTTGCTGGGGCTTTTGCTAAAAACACAAATCCCACCCAAATCTCCTCTGACTATTTCCAAAAGTGGAAACAGGCGGTGACTTTTTGGGTGGGCTCTGTGGGTGGGCACTCAGCGGCGGCTTACGGGGCCATCGAAGACGGGGGAGTCGGTTGAAAACGCGGGGAATGAAGTGTCGGGGTTGATCCCCGCACGACCTTCGCCCGCAGCGACGAGTTCCTCGGGGGTCTTCTGCTGGACTGATGTTTCGTGGAAGTCCGGAATCCGCATTTCCGGAGGCAATGGTTTGTTCGCTTCTTGAACAACGTCTTTCATGAAAACCCTCCGTTGTTTGACCTTGGATTAGTATAGTATAAAATTGAAAAAATAAAAATGTGTATAAATTTTTTCAAAGACAAAGAAAAAAAATTATGCTATAATAGACAAAGAAATTTTTGTTATGGCTGAAAATATTTTTTTACAAATGGCAGCGCTTCTGGGCATTACAGTCACGACGGCTTTTTTTATTCGTATGTTGAAGCAGCCACTCGTTGTTGCCTATATTTTGGCAGGAATTTTTGCTGGGCCTGTATTTTTGAATGTTATTAGTGGAAACGAAGACTTTTTTTCTGCCTTTGCACAATTTGGTATTGTCCTTCTTCTTTTTGTGGTTGGTCTTAGTTTTAATCTGACACATCTTCGTTTTGTTGGACGGGATATCTTTGTTGGAGGGACATTTCAATTTTTGATTACATCTGTACTTGGTCTTGCTATTCTTAAACTCCTTGGTTTTACTTGGCTTTCTGCGCTTTTTATTGCAATTGCGATTACCTTTTCAAGTACAATTATCATTGTAAAACTTCTTTCTGATAAAAAAGATTTGGAAACGGTGTATGGTCGCTATATTGTTGGTCTCTTGGTTATCCAAGATCTCATAGCGATTGCAATTTTGATTTTTTTGACTACTTTTGCAAATGCTGAATTTTCTCTTTCACAGTCAATATTGTTGACCGTGATTAAGGGAGGATTTCTCGGTATTGGAGTATATTTGGTAGCACATCATTTGCTTCCATTTATTATGCCAAAGGTGGCAAAGTCTAATGAGTTACTTTTTATTTTTACAATTGCTTGGTGTTTTGGTATTGCAAGTTTGGTGTTTACCGCGGGTTTTGGTATTGAAATTGGCGCTGTGATTGCCGGTATGACTTTGGGTGCTTCTCCTTTTCAATCTGAAATTATGGCACGTATAAAACCACTTCGTGATTTTTTTATTGTGTTATTTTTTATCGTACTTGGAAGTCAACTCGAGTTTGGTGGGGCTTTGAATGCTCTTATTCCTGGAATTTTGCTTTCTTTATTTGTACTTATTGTAGAACCGATTATTTTGTATATCGTCATGCGATCTCTCAAATACACGAGAAGAAACGCTTTTTTGGTA
>CAZQRI010000062.1:0-5012 GCA_964595805.1 uncultured Gammaproteobacteria bacterium | reverse complement strand
CGGTTCCGTCTCGGTTCAGGACGCCATCTGGGCGCTTCGGCATCCCGATGCGCCGGGCAACACCGCCCGGCATCGCAAGGTGGTGCGTGAGCTCCGTCTGTTCGCGCCCGAGCTGGGAGCTTTTCCCTACCGACTCCGGTCGATGCTGACGCCGTGCATCGCTTCCTCCGAAGAAGCCCTCCCCGCGTTCTCGGCCACTCCGCCTCAACTCATGGTCTGAGGCCCCCCCGCGACCCCCGCCGTCGTCCCGCCCCACCCCCGCGCGCGTCAGCTCGCCGGTCGCCCCTTCCCTTTTGTTTGTGATGATTCATCAATAAAAGAGAAAAAAAGAATACCGATTCAATCGGTATTCTTTTTTATTGTATACTGTGAATTTAGATTTTTATTTTTATTCCTACAGGGCAATGATCTGAACCAAAAACATCAGGAAGGATAAAGGCATCTTCAATTTTTGTTTTGAGAATTTTACTTACCATGACATAGTCAATACGCCAACCAATATTTCGTGGACGTGCATTGCTTCGCATACTCCACCAGGTGTAGTGATCTTTTTCGTTTTTATGAAAGAGTCGGAAGGTATCAATAAATCCTGCAGCAATATAGTTACTCAATCCTTCTCGTTCTTCGTCGGTGAATCCACAGGCACCAATGTTTTCTTTTGGTCGTGCCAAATCAATTTCTTCGTGTGCGACATTGAGATCCCCACAAAAAATCACTGGTTTTTTCTTTTCAAGAAGTTGTACATGTTCCAAGAAAAGTGGATCCCATTGTTTGTGACGAAATCCAAGTCGTGAAAGATCATCTTTGGAATTTGGTGTGTAAACCGTAACAACAAAATATTTTGACAATTCAAGTGTGACAATTCTTCCTTCGAGTGCGGCATCACGTCCTTGTTCATCATGAAGTTTTTTTTCAAGAGATTTTTCTGCAAGAATATCAAGTTGTATGGAGAGTGGTTTTATTTTTGTGAATATTGCAGTACCAGAATATCCTTTTTTTATCGATGAGGAATTCCAATATTCTTCGTATTGTGGTAAGTCGATGACTGCTTGTCCTTGTTCTGCTTTTGTTTCTTGCAGACACAAAATATCTGGATTATATTTTTGGATAAATTTTTGAAAGTCTCCTTTTTTTATGACGGCGCGGATGCCATTGACATTCCACGATATTAATGTTATAGATGCTGTATTCATAGTACATATATTCTATAATAATCAAGTCTTTTGTACAAGTTTATCCCCATTTTGTCCACCCTTGCAAAATCTTGTAACGAATGGTATATTCTTTGTACCAAATTTTTTTCTTAAGTATTTCTTTCTATGGCAAATGAATTCCGAAAAGTAAAAAAAGCAGTTCTCTCACATGTACAAACATTGTTTGAAGAAATGGAAGAAAGCATGGCAATGTCTCATCAAGAGAAATATGCATTACTTGAAGATGCCTGTGAAAATGCTACGGATAAAGATGAACTTCGTGTTGCACTTGAACAATGGTATGCAGAACACAGTGATGATTTGCAACTTGATCGTGATATTGATGAAATTTGGGATGGTGCTATTGCACTTATTGAAGATCAAGAAGAAGAGGGAATTCTTGATGAAGATGAAGAAGAATTTGATGAAGACGAAGAAGAGGAAGAATTGGAAGCAAACTATAATGATGAATACGAAAAATAATTTTGTAAAGAAAAACACTGACCTTTGGTCAGTGTTTTTTGTTTTAAATTGACGCAGTTGTATATTGTTTGAGTTCTTCGACTTTGTCGAGTTTTTCCCAGGGAAATTCGGCACGACCAAAGTGACCGTAGGATGCTGTCGCCGCGTATATCGGACGAAGGAGTTGGAGTGATTCAATAATTGTTTTGGGTCGGAAGTCAAAATGTTTTTCTATAATTTCAATAATTTTTTCTTGAGGGATTTTTTCTGTGCCAAATGTTTCGACTAATATACTTACAGGTTTTGCTATACCAATAGCATAGGCAACTTGGAGCTCACAGCGATCGGCAAGACCTGCGGCAACAATATTTTTGGCCGCATATCTGGCATAATAGGCGGCTGAACGATCGACTTTGCTTGGGTCTTTTCCAGAAAAAGCTCCTCCGCCGTGGCGAGAAAAGCCACCGTAGGTATCAACAATAATTTTTCGTCCTGTGAGTCCTGCGTCTCCTACTGGGCCACCAATAACAAATCTACCAGTTGGGTTGATGAAAAATTTTGTATCTGCATCGATCCATTGTCCTGCAATAGGGCGGATTATTTTTTCGATGAGGTCTTCTCGTATGGTATGTTGTTCAACGTTGGCATCATGCTGTGTCGAAATTACGATACTGTCAATTCGTTTTATGTTTCCATTTTCGTATTCAACGGTAACTTGGGATTTTGCATCTGGGCCGAGGTAGGGGATGCTTTGGTTCTTTCGTGCTTCAAAGAGTGTGTGGATGAGCTTGTGGGCCGTAATAATAGGCAGTGGCATGTATTCGGGGGTTTCGTTTGTGGCAAATCCAAACATAAGACCTTGATCACCCGCGCCCTGTTCTTTTTCTGCACTGGAATCAACTCCCTGTGCTATATCTTGAGACTGTTTGGAAAGAGCCACGAGTACACCACAAGTAGTGCCATCAAAACCATATTTGAGATTGTTGTATCCTGCTTTGTTTATGGTATCACGTGCAATTTGTTCGACATCCACTTTTGCATTGCTCGTAACTTCACCGGCTATCACCACAAATCCTGTTTTTGCAAGACATTCAATGGCAACACGAGAATGTGGGTCTTGTGATAAAAATGCATCGAGCAGTGCATCACTTATTTGATCACACAGTTTATCTGGGTGCCCTGCGGCAACAGATTCGGACGTAAAAAGAGTTTTTTGAGACATAAAAAAACAACGCTAATAAATAAACGTTGTTCAAATGGATGGACTCATGAAAAAAAACATGAGCGACTCGAGGTACCTATCGAGTGGGACATTGTTGATCGGTACCCTCCTACAGTAAACCAAGCAACAACGAACACCATTTATTTGAACATATATAAAAAATAACACGAATGCTTTTTCTTGTCAAACAAATATGCTATACTACTTGGTACTATGCCTGTCACTTTTGAAGAAATAAAAAAAATACTTGGAAAACAAGATGCAAAACTTTTGCTTGATTTTGAAAATCCAAAAATTTCAAAAGATGATTTGCGTCTTCCAACACCGCGACATGTAGAAAAAGTTTTTTCGCTTTCGGATAGAAATAAAAAAGTAATTGATAATTTGAAAAAATTATACGGGCATGGACGACTTGGGTCTACGGGATATATTTCTATTTTGCCTGTTGACCAGGGGATAGAGCATAGTGCTGGAGCGAGATTTGCGACGAATCCTGAATATTTTGATCCAGAGCGTGTCGTGCGATTGGCGCTGGAGGCGGGTTGTAGTGGTATTGCTTCGACGCTTGGTATTTTGGGAATGGTTTCGGAGCGCTATGCTGAGCGTATTCCTTATATTTTGAAACTCAATCACAATGATTTGCTTCGCTACCCAAATGAGCATGACCAAATCATGTTTGCAAGTGTTCGCCAGGCCTACAACATGGGAGCACGGGGTGTCGGAGCGACGATTTATTTTGGTTCTCCAGAATCAAAACGAGAGTTGACCGAAGTAGCAGAGGCCTTTGAAGAAGCACATCGACTCGGGATGTTTACAGTGCTTTGGTGCTATGTTCGCAATTCTGCATTTGTCGTTGGAAAAAAAGATTACAATGAATCTGCGGATCTTACAGGACAGGCCAACTATATTGGTGCGACACTCGGAGCAGATATTATCAAACAAAAATTACCGACATTAAATGGTGGATACAAAGTGCTCAATACGAGCAAGGTGCATTTTGGAAAATTTGATGAAAAAATGTATAGCAAATTATCGAGTGATCATCCAATTGATTTGTGCCGATACCAAGTGATCAATTGTTTTAATGGACGTATCGGTATGATCAGTTCTGGTGGTGCAAGTAATGGTGCAAGTGATCTGCATGATGCAATCTATCAGGCAGTGATCAATAAACGTGCCGGTGGCCATGGACTGGTGATGGGGCGTAAGGCATTTGAAAGACCTTTTGAAGAGGGAATACAAATTCTGCATGCGGTGCAGGATGTCTATCTCTGTGACGAAATAACAATTGCGTAGTACTTTTATCTTTATAAAAAAAGACCTCTCGATTGAGAAGTCTTTTTTATTTGAGACAAGGTCGGCACAGCTTTGTTTCTCTTTGTAGAGAGTCAAAGCTGTTCGGCCGGCCTTGTCGATCGCGGCTTTTTTCTTCGCGCTTCGGTGGCGCGTCGATTACGGTCGATTGTGGGCCATTTTGAGGAACATTCGTTGCCGTTCGATTCCGGCTTTGATGTGGCTCCATTCTTTGAGATCCCGTAGTGTTTCGGGATTTTCAGGATTGACCCGGGAGAGGGCATTCCTGATGGGAAGGAGATTGAACTCCATGTCGTAGAACAGGTCCGCTGGCGCCGCGTTTTTTAGCCGGTGCCATTCGCTTGTCCTCGTTGTGGAGCCAGTCGTGCGATCCGCGTAGAAGTCGATCTCGAAGATGAATCTCTCGAGGATCGCCTCGATCTCCGCGCCTCGGGCGTCGAGATTCAGGCCTTGGAGTCGATCCATTCGCTCCTCATAGGCTTTGACTGTCTCGGCATTCGGGAGGTAGGGCTTGATCAGCCGCCACCCCTCCTCAAGTGACTCCTGTGCCACGCCGAGGTACTCTGCCCCTTCGTTGCGGTACACGTCTTCCCGCATTCGCATCGTCGGGTTCTTCTGGTGGCTCAGGGCCATCCAGATGATGCCGGTGATGACGAGGAGGGAGGCCGTGACCGTAGCGATCGTCTTCATCGAATATTCTCCATTTGGAATGGGTTACTTTGAACCCGTGATTTTGCTCTATACAAAGGTAAAAAATGCCTTATTGAAGCAACTTTTACCTTCGTATAGAATAAAGAAGTATATCATAAAATACCTCTTTT
>CAZQRI010000061.1:0-5192 GCA_964595805.1 uncultured Gammaproteobacteria bacterium | reverse complement strand
ATATCACAACAAGAGAAAATTAATTTTTATGACTTCAAAACCAGAACGCATTCTTGGCATTGATCCTGGCTTTGGCCGGGTTGGTTTTGGTATTATAGAAAAACGCGGTAGCGAATGGGTGCATGTGGTGCATGGGCTCATTGAAACCAGTCCCAAAAAAACATTTGTGGAAAGAATTTTGGAAATTCACGAAACACTTCAAAAAATAATTGTGAAATACGAACCCAATCGAGCTGCAATTGAAGAATTGTTTTTTTACAAAAATATTACGACAGGTATACCGGTGGCTCAGGCCAGGGGAGTTATACTCTTGACATTGATACAAGCAGGACTTGATGTTGACGAGTTTACTCCAATGGAAGTCAAGCAATCAGTAACAGGTTTTGGTCGAGCAGAAAAAGGACAAATTCAAAAAATGGTTTTGATGATACTGAAACTGAAAGACAAAAAGATTCAAGACGATGCAGCAGATGCACTTGCGATTGCACTCACTGCGAGTCAGATGATGAAATACAAACAAAATAAAAAAGCAACTGTATAAAAGTTGCTTTTTTTGATATATCGACTGTCCCCCGCGCTGCTGCTGTAATCTGTACAAGCTCTGCAGGGCGGGGTGGGCTTCTTCCCGAAGCTGGGTTGTGGCATGGGTCAGATCGACCCAATGCTGCTGCCATAGATACTGGCGAGCCGCAGGACCTCCTTGCGGAGTTTCTGGTCTCGCCATGCCAGGTGCGGGGACTGTTGGAGGCCAACGTGGACGTTCATGAAGAACTCCAGGATTGTCCAGACGTTTTCCTCCCGTCCTTCGGGGCCCTCGTGGGTCCCGAACACTTTGGCGACCTGTCCGAGACCGGGGATTTCCCGGTCCATCAGGCTGACGAGCTCCTCTTCGGTCATCTCGGATTTTGGCCCGAGGCGACGGAAGATGGTCCAGATGTTTGAGCCCACCTCCTTTTCTGCTGCGACGATTTGACGTCCGAGATCAGGTGAGGTTGCCACTGGCCTCATTCGGATCACGAGCGTATGATACGGATGAGGACGGGGATTCGACACGTGGTCAGTCTTTCCGTGGTGTTTTTTTACCACCGAGGTTCCTTTCTTTGGGAAGAAATTTAGCTTCATACAAACATTTTTTTGCCTTTTTGTCAATAGTTTATATCTTTCCTGTATTTTCTTGACAAAACCCCGCAAATCAGGTATTCTTGTCCCATCTTATTTATCTCTCATTTAGGGCAATTTTCCTCCTATCGACCACTCGATCGGCGGTCCTAAAGAGGCACAAGGAAATATATGACTATACCAAGCATCCTCGAAATGCTTCAGGCCGGAGTACACTTCGGTCATCAAACATCACGTTGGCATCCAAAGATGAAAGACTTCATCTATACGGATCGCAACAACATCCACGTGATTGATCTTGAAAAAACACGAGCACAGCTCGAATCTGTTTTGCCTGCAATCAAAAAAATGGCAGCAGAAGGAAAACAAATTTTGTTTGTATCTACAAAACCTCAAGCTCGCGAAGTAGTAAAAGCTGCTGCGATTGAATGTGGAATGCCATTTTTGACAGACCGTTGGCTTGGTGGAATGCTTACAAACTTTGGTGAAATCAAAAAACTTGTAAAAAAATATAATACTCTCAAAGAAGAACAAGCAAATGGTGAGCTTGAAAAATATACAAAAAAAGAACAGCTCGATATTGCAAAAGAACTTGAAAAAATGGATATTTATCTTGGTGGTCTTGCAAAACTTGAAAAAATGCCAGACGCACTTTTTCTCCCAGCAATGCAACGTGAAAAAACAGCAGTGATGGAAGCAAATCGTATGCATGTACCTGTAATCGCTATTTGTGATACTAATGCAAATCCAGAAAAAGCAGATTTGGTGATCCCTGCAAATGATGATGCTGTCAACTCTATCAAAATGATCGTGAACCTTGTCGCACAGGCTGTGAAAGAAGGAAAAACTGAAGGCGAAAAAACTGCGGCAGAAGCCAAATAGTTTCTTCAAATTTTTACTCTTCCGCCCTTGCGCGGATAATCTTCAAATATATGCCTATTACAGCACAAGACATCGCAGCTTTGCGCGCTCAAACTGGATGTGGAATGATGGATTGTAAAAAAGCCCTCGACGAATCAAATGGTGACATTGATAAAGCCATTGATATTCTTCGTACCAAAGGAATTGCCAAAGCCGCAAAACGCGCTGATAAAGTTGCGTCAGAAGGTTTGGTTGTGAGTTACATTCATGGTGCCGGAAAAGTTGGAGTACTTCTCGAAATCAATTGTGAAACTGACTTTGTTGCCAAAACAGATGGTTTCCGAGCTCTTGCCAATGATATCGCTCTTCATATTGCTGGAATTTCTCCAAAGTATGTCAGTCGTGATGAAGTTCCTGCTGGAGAAATCGAACGTGAAAAAGCAATCTATCGTGAACAACTTCTTGCGGAAGGAAAACCAGAAGCTATGATCGAAAAAATTATGGCTGGAAAGTTTGACCGCTACTACAGTGAAATTTGTTTGCTTGAACAAGCCTTCATCAAAGATGAAGAAAAAACAATTGAAAAACTTCTTGTAGAAAAAACAGCAGAAATCGGAGAAAAAATTACGGTTCGCCGATTTACTCGTTATGCACTTGGTGAAGGAATCGAGAAAAAAGTTGTTGATTTCGCTGCCGAAGTAAATGCCGAAGCTGGACTCTAAAAAATCATAAAAGAAGAGAGACTTGTATATCAGGTCTCTTTTTTGTTATACTTCCCCTAGACATTCTTGTTTTTAAAGTATTTTTATGCCTACAAAAATTCGCGTTGCGATCAATGGTTTTGGTCGTATTGGTCGCCATGCCCTCAAAGTCGCTGCCAAGAAAAAAAATATAGAAGTTGTTGCGATCAATGACCTCACTGACACCAAAACTTTGGCGCATCTTCTCAAGCATGACACGGCCTATCCAGATTTTGATGCAAAAATTTCTTACGACGAAAAAAATATTATTGTTGGAAGTAAAAAAATTGTGGTCTGCGCAGAAAAAGACCCTGCGATGCTTCCATGGAAAAAACTTGCTGTGGATGTGGTGATCGAATCAACAGGAAGATTTACCGAGGCCGAAGCAGCGAGCGCACACCTTAAAGCAGGTGCCAAAAAAGTTATTATTTCGGCTCCAGGAAAAGGGGAACTCAAAACATTTGTGCGTGGAGTCAACGACATGCAGTATAAGGGCGAAAAAATTATCGATAATGCATCATGTACTACCAACTGTGCTGCACCAATGATGCTCGTGCTCGAAAAAGAATTTGGCATTGAAAAAGCCATGCTTACAACAGTGCATTCATATACAGCTTCACAAGTTCTCCAAGATGGTCCAAGCAAAGACCTTCGTGAAGCGCGTGCCGCTGCAGCAAATATGGTACCAACCAAAACGGGTGCGGCGGTGGCTGTGACTCGTACTATTCCAGAACTTGCTGGTAAATTTGATGGTCTTTCAATTCGTGTTCCTACCATCACTGTTTCACTTACTGATCTTACTGTACTTCTCAAAAAAACTGTGACCGTAGAACAAATCAATAAAGCCTACATAAAGGCGAGTAAAACCTATCTCAAAAATATTCTTGAAATTTCAAATGAACCACTCGTTTCGAGTGACTATATCGGTAATGCCGCTTCTGCTACTATTGATCTCGAGCTTACTCGTGTTGTTGATGGCAATCTGGTCAAAGTTGTAGGTTGGTATGACAATGAATGGGGATATGCAAATAGACTTGTAGAAATGGTAGAGATTGTAGGAAAAAAATAATATGTTAAAAACTCTTACTCACATAAAAAACCTCAAAAACAAACGTGTACTTGTACGTGTAGATTTCAATGTTCCAATAAAAAATAAAAAGGTGCTCGATGATTCTCGTATCAAAGCATCGGCTCTCACGATCAACTATTTGCGCAAAAAAGGTGCGAAAGTAATTTTGATTACACATCTTGGTCGACCAGAAGGAAAAAAAATAGATGACCTCAGTCTTGCTCCTGTTGCAAAGTTACTTCCAAAAATTTTGAAAGGTCTCAAAGAAAAGCCAATCAAAGTTCCACTTCTCCAAGATATTTTTGGAGAAAAAGAATTGCAAACATTGGGGAAAATGAAGTCGGGAGAAGTTGTTATGTTTGAAAATATTCGTTTCTTTCCAGAAGAAGAGCGAAATGACGAAGATTTTGCACGTCAACTTGCATCTCTTGCGGACTATTTTGTCCTCGATGGATTTGCTGTTTCTCATCGCGATGCAGCGTCTGTGAGTGGTGTACAAAATTATCTTCCATCGTACGCTGGATTTTTGCTTGCACAAGAAATACAAATGTTTTCAACACTTTTGAAAAAACCAAAACAACCTTGTATTGCTGTTATTGGTGGAGCAAAAATTGAAACCAAACTTCCAGTGATAAAAAATCTTCTTAAAATTACAGATACTATTCTTGTCGGTGGTGCGATTGTAAATGTGTACTTCAAAGCACGTGGATATGATGTTGGTCAGTCACTCGTGGATAGTGGATTTGAAAAACTCGCACTTGCAAATTTTAAAAATAAAAAAATCGTAACTCCAATTGATGTGATGGTAGGGGATAAAACAGGAGATTTTATTCGTGTGGTAAATATTCAAAAAAAACCTCATCAGATTTGCAAAAAAGGCGAAGCAATTTTGGATATTGGTCCAGCCACTGCGGCTCTCTATGCCAACTATCTCAAAACTGCCAAAATGATTGTCTGGAATGGTGCCATGGGATACTTTGAAAATCGTTCGTATGCACTTGGAACCTATACCATTGCCGAGGCGGTAGCAGAACAAAAACATGTCTTTACTGTAGTTGGAGGAGGAGAAACACTTGAAGCAGTAGAAAAATTGAAACTCACAAATAAAATAGGTTTTGTTTCAACTGGCGGTGGTGCTATGCTTGAATATCTCTCGGGAAAGAAACTTCCAGGGCTCAAAAACCTTGCTTGACAAACCTAAAATTTTGTGATACACTTGCAATATCAAAAGTAACCTTATACAGGTTGCTTTTTTTAAACCCAATATTTTTTTATTTACAACTTTGACGATGATCCAAAGGAGCTGCAAGCTATTTTGGATATCGGCCTATTTTAAGATATACGTATATGTCGGAAATTAGCAAATCCATCCAGTTTATCTGTGATGAAAAAGGACTCAACTA
>CAZQRI010000060.1:0-5196 GCA_964595805.1 uncultured Gammaproteobacteria bacterium | reverse complement strand
GAAACAGAAAAAATTTTTGTAAAAACACATATCATCGGACAAAGTCACTTTTTTAAAATTACAGATAAAACCTCTCAAAAAATTATTGCCATAGAGGCGCTTGCCTGTGTCCCCATGCCACAAAACATACCTACACACAGATATTCCTTTGAACATTCACAATTTATCTCTTGCTCTTTTGAACTTGATAAGCTTGGACTCAAAATTACTTCTTCTGCCAAGATTGTATCCGCTGTGGATATGGACAAACAGCTCTGGATTGATTCATTGGGATCACCAAAGATCTTTATGAAATATTCTTTTCCAGGAAATTTATCTCCACAAACTCTTTTTTCTCTCCAAGAAGGGAAAAAAAAATTTGAAGTCAAAACTCTACACGAATTTGAAGAAAATAATGCCATCACATTTCTTGTTACACACACAACCATTACACTACTTTTATCTTAAACCTTAACCTTACCCCTATAGACAATACTAACTCTCAAAAAGCAGACCAACTTTTCTTTGAAGCCGATGAAAAAATACACCAAGACCATGCACTATACCCTCAGCGAACAGGCAGTCACTTCTTACAAAACAGCGATGAATCGATGCAAAGCAAAAATGAGTTAAACATTAAAAAATCCCGACTTAGTCGGGATTTTATTTTCTTTTAAGCAGTCAGTTTTTCCAAAATTTCCATTTTTACAGAACGCTTCAAACCAAAGGTTTTTGCATTACTTCGTGCCGCGTTCAAAGATTCTCTCGAATCAATTTTTCCATCGGCACCAACGACATAAAAGTAAAAGTCTACACGATTATGACCAGTATAACGAGCGTTCATACGATCACAAACCGTATATACCTTATCTCCAAACAAGTCTGGAAAACGAACCTCTGTACCAAGACGAAGGTCGTTGTGAGCAATACAGTTGACCTCACCTTTTTGGGCTACAACATCTCGAAAGTCCATAGCCATGGCCGGACGAAATGGGTAGGCATCGGTTTGGTGAACATCACTTGAATAGGCTGTTGCTGCAACAATTTTTGTATATTTTACGGTTCGCTCTGGTGCAGGAGGAGCTTCTACAATTCCTTCATTTGCAAAAGGGGCAACCCAGTCACTTGGCCAATTTGCTGGCACAGCATAGGGGTCTTGTCCCGCATAAGCAAAGGATACATGAGAACTCAGGAGTCCAAACACGATAGTTGCGATAATACTTTTTCGAAGGTGCTTTTTTTGTGCTTTCTTTTGAGAAAAGTACATAGGAGCGTTTTGGTTAATTTCTGCCAGTAGGATTTTTCCAGGGAAACCTGAAAGTTCAGAATTCTGGCCTTGTAATTTTGAACTGGATAGGATACCATATTTATGGGCTTTTGTCAATGATTCCAGCTCAAAAAACTCGATTAATTCGCTAAACACAGCTAAATTATGGAGGACCGCGAAAAACGAAGGTACGGATACGATACACGAAAAACAGATTTGAGTCAACAGTCTGACCGAAAGGCTCAGAAATCTCACAAAAATCAGAGTGTTTTTATCACCCGATTTTTTACGCGTCACAAAATTTGGATTCTCTTCAAATATGGGACTCTTGTGGTCACAATTTTCCTTGCCATCCTCACACTGTGGTCCATCAAAGACCTCCCCGACATCAATGCCCTTGGTGATCGCAATATCCATCAAAGTACCAAGATCTATGACCGCACAGGAACCCACCTTCTCCACGAATTTTACGCGGACCAAAAACGTACTATTATAGAATTCAACCAAATTCCAAAAAATCTTATCAATGGAGTTATTGCAACCGAAGACAAATCTTTTTATACACACCATGGCGTCCGACCACTCAGTATTGCTCGTGCCCTTGTATACGGACTCCTTCCAGGAAAACGCGTTGCAGGAACCTCTACCCTCACCCAACAACTTGTCAAAAATGCTATCCTCACCAACGAACGTACTTGGTTCCGAAAAGCCCGCGAAATTATATTATCTCTGCTGCTTGAAAGCAAATACAAAAAAGACGAAATCCTCAAAATTTATTTCAATGAAATTGGTTATGGTGCCAGTAACTACGGTGTAGAGTCTGCTGCCCAAAGCTATTTTGGAAAACACGTAAGTGATTTGACGCTTGCAGAATCTGCTACGCTTGCTGGTATGCCACAGCAACCAACAACCTTCCTCAATCACCAAGACCGACTTCTTGAACGCCGAAATTTTGTTCTTCGTCGCATGAACGAAGAGGGCTATATCAGTGAAGCAGAAAAAATCGCCGCCCAAAAAGAACCCCTCAACCTCAAACGCAACTACGTAGATAGTACTTTTGCACCACACTTTGTCCTCCAATATGTAAAAGAATCTTTGGTTGATCAATTTGGAGAACAAATGGTAGATACCGGTGGGCTCAAGGTCATCACTACGCTTGACTATGACAAACAAGTTGCCGCACAAGCAGCCATTTCTCAATATTCCAAACTCCTTGAGGACGCAGGAAGCAACAATGCAGCTCTTGTAGCAATGGATCCAAAAACATCTCAAATTTTAGCAATGATCGGATCAAAAGATTTCAATGACGAAAAAATTGATGGTCAATTCAATGTCGCCGTCAATGCACGTCGCCAACCAGGATCCAGTATCAAACCAATTATTTATGCAGCTGCAATGGAAAAAGGTTACACACCAGATACCATTCTTTTTGATGTCAAAACAAACTTTGCGGTGACAGGAAAACCTTATATTCCACTTAATTACGATTTACAAGAACGTGGACCGGTGACGATGCGTCAAGCTCTCCAAGGATCACTCAATATCCCTGCTGTCCAAACTTTTTATCTCGTCGGACAAAAAAAAGGTATTGAATTTGCAAAACGTCTTGGTTATAGCACCTTCAATGATGGAGATTTTGGCCTTTCACTTGTCCTCGGTGGAGGCAGTGTTTCTATGCTCGAACACGTCAATGCCTATGGTGTTTTTGCCAACAATGGATACTACAATGCACCAGTCGGTATCCTCAAAGTTACCGATACCAAAAACAACACTCTCTACGAATGGAAACAAAACCAAAAACAAGTCGTAGATGCCAATGTCACATCTATTATGTCCAACATGCTTTCTGATGATGCAGCCCGTGCCTATGTATTTGGTGCTGGTGGAGCCCTCACCCTTCCAGGACGACCAGTCGCAGCAAAAACAGGTACTACCAACGAATATAAAGATGCCTGGACGGTTGGTTATACACCCTCTCTTGTTGCAGGTGTATGGTCTGGAAATAGTAATAATACAAAAATGAAAGCCGGATATGGCGGAAGTAAAATTGCAGGACAAATTTGGAATGCATTTATGGTCGCAGCCCTAAAAGGAACTCCTGTTGAAAATTTTCCACCACTTCCACCAAACAACTCCGAAAAAGCAATCCTTCGAGGATCTTCTGGCGGAGGAGTTACTGTTGCTGTCGATAAAATTACAGGAAAACTCGCCACCAGTTCTACTCCAGAAAAATATATAGTCGAAAAAACATTTATCCAACCTCATTCGATTCTCTATTACGTTGACAAAGACAATCCACAAGGACCTATTCCCACAGATCCAAATATTGACCAACAATACCCAATATGGGAAGCGGCTATCCAAGATTGGATTACACGACAAAAAGAAAAAGATCCAAACTGGAATATTTCTTTTGAAGAAGCCCCAACAGAATATGATGATCAACATTCTCTAGAACTTATTCCAACCCTCGAAGTTATCTACCCAATAGCCAATAGTACACTCAACTCACGTCGTATCGACACCGATATTCGTGTGAGTGCAACTCGTGGAGTCAGCAAAGTAAGTTATAAAATAGATGAAAAATTTGTAGCCGTAGTTCGTACAGATCCATTCAACCTCAACTATACCATGCGAGGACTCGCCAATGGACCCCATACCCTCAATATTCTTGTAGAAGACGATATCGGAAACCTTGTCGAACAAAATATTCCATTTATACTCGATGCGGGTGAAGAAAAAGCAGGTGTATTTTTCAACACCCAAGACCAAAACATGAGCCAAGGATCTTTTCCTCGAACCTTTCTTCTTTCCCCACTTGCCCTCAGTAAAATTGCAGGGGTTCAAGTCTTTGCACAAAGAACTGGTGATTCTCAAAAAATACTCCTTGCCGATATAACAGATTTTACATCTCTCATCGACGGGCAAATTCCTCTTGTATGGAACGACAAACCTGCTACGGGAAACTGGACACTTAGCGCTGTAGTCAGTCTACGCGCAGGAGAAAGTTATACCAGTGACTCTGTCAGCATTCAAATAAGTAACTAAAAATTATACACAAAACATAAAAATATCCACAGAAGAGTGGATATTTTTGTTATCCACAATCCACACAAGTTATCCACCTTTGTATACACTAATCTACACAAAAAGATATATTAACTCTACTTTATCCACATTTGATACCTTCTATCCTCTCTTTATCCCCAACATTGACAAAACCACAAAAAGTGCTAGTGTAAGTCTGTCCGCAGATCCCCTGCACGAAAGGACCGGCATGAACCAGTACACCGAGCAATTCTTCGCCCAATTCGCCGACCAGTGGGTGGTGGCCCACCAGGACGCTCGCCGAACCATCGAAGAGGTAGACACACCCGAATTCTGCGTGCAACGCTACACCGTGCACATGCAGATCGGTCTCGGGAACCACTACCACCAGCTGGTAGCCGAGCGCTTCTTCTTCGTCAGCGGAAATGGAACCATCTACCTCATCCCCATCGTCAAGGGGATCATGCACCTCGAGCCCACCAGCAGCAAAGGAACGTACGGAGTAGTTGGACGATCAAAAGTCCAGGTCGGCCCCGGGTCGACCCTCGAGGTCCCGCTCGATACCGCCCACCTCTTCATGATGGAGCCGGGGGCAATATTCTTCTGCCACTCACACGGATCCTTCAAGACGAAGTGGGACGCAACCAAGACGCGCACCATCACCCCCTGGTGAACTCGCCGACAGCGCCCGACTTCCGGGTGCCGAGTGAGGCGTGTGGACTCAACAGCCCCATCCAAGAGCCATGCGCATTGTTCTAAAATATTTTAGTACAGTGCGGAGGTTTCTCTTGGGTGGGTTTTGTTTTTTTGTGGATAAAAAGAATAATATGTGTATAAAAAAAGGTCGGAATTGCTCCGGCCTTTTGTATTTATAAACTTTTTCCAAACTACTGCCTTATTGG
>CAZQRI010000059.1:0-5378 GCA_964595805.1 uncultured Gammaproteobacteria bacterium | reverse complement strand
TTTTCACCCTCGGCTGTTTCTCCCAAATCTCGAGGAAGTTTGAAAAGTTCAAGTGCATCTTCGAGGGTGATTGTTTCCATTGATTGAGTTTTTTTCAAAGATGCAAAAATTGGTTTTTCTTCATCTTCTTTTGTTCCTTTTTGTACAAAAGGTCCAAATCGTCCGAGGCGTACTGAAATTGGTTTGCCGCTTGTCGGATCAATTCCAAGATCTCTTGCACCCGTGAGTGTGGCTTTTTCGAGTTCTTCTGTTTTGTTCAAAATATTTTCATGAAATGGTTCGTAGAATGTTGCAATAATTGGTTTCCAATCTTTTGTTCCTTCGGCAATTTCATCCAAATTTTCTTCCATTTGTGCTGTGAAGCCATAGTCCACGATATTTTGAAAATGATCAACCAAAAGTGCATTGACCAAAAATGCCACATCAGTTGGTTTGAGGCGTTTGTTGTCATCTCGTTCTACATATTGGCGTGCTTCAATCGTTCCAATGGTTGGCGCATAGGTAGATGGGCGACCAATGCCGTATTCTTCCATGACTTTGACGAGTGTCGCATCACTATAGCGAGCAGGGGGTTCTGTAAAGTGTTGTTCTGGAGTGAGTGAGTTGCAGTTGACAAGATCTTTTTCTTGAACCGTTGGCAGAACTTCTTCTTTTTGAAATTCTGGATAGAGTGTGAGCCATCCTGCAAATACCACTGTTTGGCCGTTTGCACGAAAGTTGTAGCTTGGTGATGAGTTTGATGTAATATCAATGGCTGTACGATCAAGCATGGCATCGGCCATTTGTGTGGCTACTGCACGCTTCCAAATAAGGGCGTAGAGTTTGAGCTGTTGTGGAGTAAGATAGGCGGCAATAGATTCTGGCGTTCGACTTGGGTCAGTTGGTCGGATTGCTTCGTGGGCTTCTTGGGCTCCTTTGGATTTTGTTTTAAAAACACGCGAAGATTCCAGAGAAAATTTTTCACCGTACTGTGATTTCACAAAACTTTTTGTTTCATTCAAAAATTTCTCAGAGAGAAAGTTTGAGTCCGTACGCATGTAGGTAATAAGACCGACTTGGCCGCCGCTTCCAAGTGCAATACCTTCGTAGAGCTGCTGTGCAAGACGCATGGTTTGTTTACTTGAGTATTTGAGCTTTTGATTTGATACTTGTTGGAGTGTGGAAGTCGTAAATGGTGCAGGAGGTGTGCGCTTGGCAGATTTTTTTTCAATATTTGTTATTGTATATTTTGTATTTTCGAGATGTTTTAATACAGCATCAATTTTTTCTTTTGTGTTTAAATCAAATTTATCAAGTTTTTTATCATCAAGAGCATTGAGTTCTGCACGAATTTCACCTTGTTGTTTTGCTTCTGTAAAAATTCCGCCAAGAGTCCAATATTCTTCGGGTTGAAAAGCTTGAATTTCGCGTTCGCGTTCTACAATGAGTCGTACCGCGACAGATTGTACTCGTCCTGCGGAGAGTCCTCGTGCTACTTTTTTCCAGAGAAAGGGGGAGAGCTCATATCCAACAATACGATCAAGGACACGGCGTGCTTGCTGTGCATCGACAAGTCTTTGGTCAATATGCCTTGGATTTTTTATAGCTTCGGTAATTGCGTGTTCTGTAATTTCGTGAAAAACAATACGTTTTGCTTTTGCTGGATCAACATCAAAAATATGTGCCAAATGCCAAGAGATGGCTTCTCCTTCTCGATCTTCATCGGTTGCAAATATAATATCATCGGCTTTTGCGGCAAGTTCTTTGAGTTTTTTGACATGGGCTGCTTTGTCGCGTGAGACGGTATATTGAGGTTCAAAGGTTCCGTGTTCGAGGTCAATTCCCATTTTGCTTTTTGGTAAATCGCGTACATGACCAAAAGAAGATTCTACAATATATTGTGATCCGAGGAATCTTGAAATAGTTTTTGCTTTTGTAGGAGACTCTACAATAACGAGTGTTTTCGCCATAAAATAGGGTAGTCTATGCTATAATGTACTACTCATAGTAGTCTTGTTTTGCGGTTCTGTCAATCTGATAAAAAAATTTTACGAAGTTCACCACTCAAAAAAATTGACCCAGTTGAGAGAATAATATCGTTTTTTTTGCATTGTTTTTTGCTCCAAGCAAAGGCTTCTTGTGGATCAAGAAATATTTGTATGTTTGCCTTTATCTTTTGTTTTTTAAACAAAGAGGCAATGTCAACAGGGTTTGCTACTTTTCGAAATGGATTGATAGTGTTTCGAGTACAAGCAATACTTTTTGGCTTAAGTATTGAAAGTTGTTTTATCATTTGTTCAAATGTTTTATCTGCCGAAAATCCAACAATAAGGTGAATATCTTTTCGTTTTTTGTTTTTTTGGAGTTCTTTGGTGCTTGCAACAGTCGTTTGAATTTTATCTCGATTATGTGCTCCATCAAGAATAATATATGGTTTTTGAGAAATTATTTGCATGCGCAGAGTTTGTTGTGTATGTGCAATGCCTTGTTCTATATATTTTTCTGGTATTTGAAGAAATTGTGCAATCTCTTTACAAAAAAGTGCGTTTTGTACTTGGTGGGCTCCAACAATATTCCATTTTTCTTGTAACTTTTGTGTATCTTTTTTTTGTTGTTGTACAATATTTAAAATAACATTTTTTTGCTGACATTCTGTTTGGATAATTTCTAAAAGTTTTTTTTCTGTTTCCATGGTAAATACGGTGCAATTTTTTTGTATGATACCGGATTTTTCGTATGCAATTTTTTCTTTTGTTTCTCCAAGAATCTGTGTATGATCAAGTCCAATGTTGGTAATAATAGCGATGTCTTTCCAGGGTAAAATATTTGTTGAATCATATCGTCCGCCACAACCAACTTCGATAACTGCCCATTCAACTTTTTTTTCTGCAAAATAGACAAGTCCTATAATGGTTGTAATATCAAAAAAAGAAAGCATGTCATAGGGGCTTGTTTTTGCATAATGATCAAAAACAGGTTTGAGCTTTTCTGTAATCTGTACAAACTCTTTCTTGGACATTTGACGGCCATTGATTTGCCAGCGTTCACAAAGATCCGTTGGGTGGGGAGAGACAAAGAGTCCTGTTTTTTTCTTCTGAGCAAGGAGTATTGAGTGTAAAAAAGCACAGACAGAACCTTTTCCACTGGTACCAGTTACATGGATATAATGAGGAATTTTTCGTTCTGGATTTTGTATAAGGTCAAGAAAAAATTGGACACGTTTGAGATAGTGTGTGCAAGAAGCTGGATTTTGCATATACTCTGTCCTTGGAAGGTTGGAAAAGGAAAGAATATATTGTTCTGCTTCGGAGTAGGTCATAGGATCAGGATATAATTTTGGTTTCCAAGATTTCGCACCTTACCTTTGATTTCCAATATTGTCAAGGTGCTTATCACAGAAGATGTACTCATATTTATATTTTTTATGAGAGTATCTATATGAGTCGGTTCTCGTGAAAGTGTTTGTAAAACAAGAGTTTCTTCTGCGTTACTTCCAATTTGTTGTTTGTTTTCGAGGAGTATGGGTTTTTGTAAATTAAAAATGTTTAAAATATCTTCTGATTCTGTTACGGGATGCGCTCCCATTTTTATGAGGTTGTTTGGACCAGCAGCGCTTGATGCATATATATTTTGTGGAATAGCAAAAACTTCGCGGTTGTATTCGAGTGCACACTGTGCGGTGATCAGTGATCCAGAGGATGCTTGTGCTTCAATAACGAGGGTGCCGAGTGTCATACCGGCAATGATACGATTGCGGCGAGGGAAGGAATAGACAGTGCTTTTGGTATAGGGTGGGTATTCGGATATAAGGGCTCCACCACTTTCAATTATTTTTTCGGCGAGCTGACTATGTACTGCCGGATAAATTGTATTTTTATCTACCGCACAGCCAAGTACGGCAATGGTTTTGCCTTGTTCTTTGAGTGTTGCTTCGTGTGAAATACCATCAATACCAAGAGCCAGACCACTCACAATGGTCATATTGCAGGAAACGAGGTCTTTGATAATTTCTTCGCTCACTTGACGTCCATAGGCGCTCGATTTTCGAGTTCCAACAACAGCAATTGGATATACAATATCTTTGAGGCTTCCACGGACAAATAAACAAAGTGGAGGATCATGTATTTCTCGAAGAAGTGGGGGATAGTCTTCGTCTGTAAAAAATACCGTATGGATAGTTTCTTTTGCCAATACTTTTTCAAGTGCTGCTTCATCAACCTTTTCTTTCCATGACAAAAATTCATGGATAATATGTGGCTCCCAAGTTTCTCTTCCAAAATCAGAAAACTCTGCTTTCCATGCAGAGTCAAGATTGGTAAATTGTCGTATCAGTGCTTGATATCGTGTAAAAGTAATTTTTGGAAAATAAGAGATGAGTATTTCTTTTCTCATATCAATTTGAGTATTTCATCTATGGCATGTTGTATTTTGAGTTTCAAGGTTCCTTTTTCAAAAAGACCAAATTTGGAGAGTACAAAATCAGCAATGTTTTCCATTTGTTTGGCATTGTTATTGGCAACACCGACTCGAATACGAAGAAAATTTTGTGTTCCAATATGTTCAATAATTGATTTAATACCATTATGTCCGGCACTTCCTCGATCTTGTTGTACTTTTATTTCTCCAAGAGGAATATCTTTGTCATCGTGTACTACGATAATATCATTTGCGTGTACTTTGTAAAAATTCGCAATACTCTGTACCGCAACTCCAGATTCATTCATGAAGGTTTGTGGTTTTACAAGAATGACTTTTTCATTATGTATTTGGGTTCCTGCAATTTCTGCTCTAAATTTTCGGCTGTGTTCCCAATTGGAGATATGTTCTTTTTTGAGTTTTTCTTGGAGTGCATCGAGTACCAAAAACCCGACATTGTGTCTGGTTTTTTCGTATTTTTTCCCTGGATTGCCGAGTCCTACGATTAACTTCATATGAGTGAGGATTATTCGCACGAAGAAAGGATCTTTTCTCGGAGTTTATTTTCGTTTTAATTTTGTGAGTTTGATAACAATTGGTGTACCAAAACAATCAAATTCTTCACGCAAACGATTTTCTACATATTTCACATAGGAAATATGAATCGAAGTTCCATATTTGATAAGCATTTCAAATATTGGTGGGTTGGTATCGAGTTGACGAAATCCCATAATATCTGGATGTCGTGTCCCTTTTCCACGAGATGGTCGATGTTCGCGTTTGATTTTTTGGATAAAATTTCCGAGGACATCGGCTTCAATGCGAGTATGACGTGCTTTCCAAGTTTGTATAATAGTTGGAAAAATTTGGTGGATACGGTATCCAGTAAGACTACTTGTGAGGATAATAGGAGCAAAATCAATATGTGGGAAATGTGAAGCAATCATTTTCTTTACTTCATTTCGTTTTTCGTCACTATTGTC
>CAZQRI010000058.1:0-5398 GCA_964595805.1 uncultured Gammaproteobacteria bacterium | reverse complement strand
TCCCAAAAGAAACAAGAGAACGACTTGCAAAAATAGGAGAAGAAATAAAAAACTCATATAGAGCAATGTCTCGCCGCTTTGCCCAAAAAGCACAAATAATAGCAGAAAATAGAAAAAATGGGCTTGAACTTACAGAAGATGATTTACGCCTCGAAAAAGATTATATGGAACTTGCAATAATGCTCAAAAATAAAACACATCTCTGGGGAGAAACCTACATGGAAAATCTCGGGACAGAAAAAACACCTCTCTATAAACCAAGAGATGCCGAGTGGATTCCAACAATTTTACAAAAAATGCGAATAGAAAATGGAAAATGGGTTGTAGATGAAACATACAAAGCAGAATTTTCTCTTCCTCCAGAAGTAATAGCGAAAATTCAAGAAGAAGAACTGCAAAAATACAAAGTTCACAAATCTGATCCACCAGCTCTTCAAAGACCAGAAAATTTTGGAATTGCGGATACTCATCTTGCCGCGAATATCGAAGATACGGCACTACTTGATACTGATACTGCACTCGCTGCCTAAAATCAAAAAAATCCCTCGACAATATGTCGAGGGATTTTTGTTTTATTTCTTTTTTTAGGCATCAACCACGACACCTTCTGGATTACGCACATCTACTTTTTTTACTTTTTCTCCAACGATTTTTATAAACTCTTCTTGTTCAATGGTTTCTTTTTCCATCAAAGATGTAACCAGTTTTTCCATCACAGAGCGTTTTTCTGTCAAAACCTTCACAGCAAGCGCCTTTGCTTCTTCGAGCAAGCGACTTACCTCTTCATCAATCATTTGAGCCGTTTTTTCACTATAGTTTTTCTTATCATGAATTTCTTGTGCCAAGAAAATCATTTCTTCGTTTGGGGCAAAAACACGAGGCCCCATCTTGTCACTCATACCATAACGAGTCACCATGGCTGTAGCAAGCTGTGTTGCCTTTTTGAGATCACTCGATGGCCCTGTCGAAAGGTTTTCATCACCATAGATCATACGCTCGGCAACATAGCCACCCATCATCATAGCCATATCGTCTTTGAAGTGCAATATTGTCTGATAATGTTGATCCGAGACAGGCATAGACAGTGTGTAACCACCCGCCATACCTCGACCAATAATAGAAATTTTACGAACAGGATCACAGTGTGAAAGAAAATGCCCTACAATAGCATGTCCTGCTTCGTGATAGGCTGTCATTTTTTTATCATGTTCACTCATGACACGAGAACGTTTTTCTGGTCCCAAAATTACTTTATCGATACTTTCACGAATATCTCCTTCATTTACTTCTTTTTTACCCTTTCGAACTGCCAAAATTGCAGCTTCGTTGAGAAGGTTTCCAAGATCAGCTCCAGAAAATCCAGGAGTACGTTCTGCAAGCGTATGCAAATTTACATCGGTTGAAAGTGGTTTACCTTTGGCATGTACTTTCAAAATTTCTTCACGATCCGCAATATCTGGCATGTCAATCACCACACGTCGATCAAAACGACCCGGGCGAAGCAATGCCTGATCAAGAACGTCAGGACGATTCGTTGCCGCAATAACAATTACTCCAATATGTGGATCAAAACCATCCATCTCCACCAAAATTTGGTTGAGAGTTTGTTCTCGTTCATCGTGACTTCCACCAAGTCCAGCACCACGCTTGCGTCCTACCGCATCAATTTCATCAATAAAAATAATTGCAGGGGCAGATTTTTTTGCCTTTTGAAAAAGGTCACGCACACGACTAGCACCAACACCCACAAACATTTCTACAAACTCAGATCCACTAATATGAAAAAATGGAACATTTGCCTCGCCCGCAACCGCTTTGGCAAGCAAGGTTTTTCCCGTACCAGGAGATCCCATAAGCAAGACTCCCTTTGGAATCTTTGCTCCCATATCTGCGAATTTTTTTGGATTTTTCAAAAAGTCTACGATTTCTTCGAGTTCAGATTTTGCTTCTTTGGCACCAGCAACATCTGCAAATGTTTTTTTATTTTGATCATCTGGTTTTACTTGTTTGGCATTACTTTGACCAAAACCCATGGCTTTGTTGTTTGCTCCCTGAACTTGACGAGTCAAAAAGAAAATCAAAGCACCCACAATCACAAGTGGCACAATATACGGTGCAAGCGCACTCAAAACAGCTCGCCAACCTGTTTCTTGTTTGATCTTTACATCAACTCCTTTAATCTTTTCAGGATTCACGCTGTAATCCTTCATAAGTTCAGAAAAAGATTGACCCAATTCTTTTTTTACTTCAAGTGTTTTCGCTTTTTCGTCTTTGGGATAGGCCAAAAGCGTGTCGCCCATAACATCAATAGTCTTGATTTGATCTTTTTCTATAGCTTCAATAAGAACATTTACCCCTACTTGTTGGGGTTTACTATCTTTATTGACCACAGTACTCATGATTCCAGCGATCAAAAGCAACGAAACAATAACAAGTACAAAATTACGGACAAGTGAATTCATAAAAATATGCTCAATTAAGGAAAGAAAATCTTTCTTTCTATTCATAAAGTATCTCAAAAAGAAGCACTTTTGTCAACGCCCACGAGAAAGTCCCCCACTTTGATACAAAAAATCCCTCAAGCAATTGCTTGAGGGATTTTATTATGAGAATTATTCTTCACTTTTTGCTGTTTCTTCTTCAGATCCAGATTTTGCCGCGTCTTTTTTCGCAGTGCGAGGTTTTCCCTTCACTCCTTCGAGTTTGAGGCCAAGACGGTGTTCTGCTGGTTCAATAGAAACGATTTCAAAGCGATATTTTTCTCCAAGAGTAAATTTCTCTCGGATATCTTTGACATCAACGATTGGAGCATCTGAAATTTCAGAAAGATGTGCCAAACCATGGATTTGATCATCAAGTTTTACCATGAGACCAAAGGCTTCGATTTTGTGCACAACTCCTTCAACGATCTGTCCAATAGTGTATTTGTCTTTTACACTCTTCCATGGATCGTCGACAAGACGTTTGATAGAAAGATAGATTTTTGATTTGTTCAGGTCAATAATTTGAGCTTTTACGCGATCACCAACTTTGAGGACATCCTTTGGATGATCGATTCTCTGCCAAGCAATTTCTGAAATATGGATAAGACCTTCAAGTCCTTCACCAAATTTGAGGAATGCTCCAAAACTTGTAAGAGCAGAAATTTCACCTTCAACAGCATCACCAATTTTGTATGAATCAAGTACTGCTTTTTGGTCATCTTCCCAAACCGCTTTTTCAGAAACAATCAATTTTTCTTCTTTTTGATCAACATCGATCACTTTTACCTGCATATCAATGCCAATAAGGCGTTGAAGATGCTCAAGGATACGAGATTTATCTCCACCTGGAACACGAGGATAATGATCAGGGTTGAGCTGAGAAACAGGCATAAAAGCACCAAGTGCATCTACCTGCATCATAAGACCACCTTTGTTTGCAGCCAAAACTTTTGCTTTGAGAGTGATACCTGTTTTCATGTATTCACCCATTTTGTCCCAAACACGTTGGTGACCAGCAGCACGGAAAGACAATTCCATTTCTCCGTTTTCGTTTTCTGCTTCAAGGACAGTTGCCTGTACTTCTTCACCAATTTTTATGTTTGAAAATTCTGCAGATTCGGTAAAAAGTTCTTTACCACGGATCACACCAGTGATCACACCATTAATGTCAATTCGAACAGCTCCGTTATCAAGAGAAATTACCTTTCCATTGACCGTTTCGCCTACTTTTGGCAATTTTTGAAAATATTGTTTCAAAAGCTCACCAAAATTGTTATCTTCTGCTTTCATAAAAAAAAGCTTAACCTGGGTTTAAAATGCCCAAGCCCCAGATTTCTGGGATTAGTAAAAAGTGGTAGTGAGTATAACACAAAGATGTTTTTTTTGCAAGGGTCATTTTTTGCCTTTACAAAGCCATTTCTCTAAGTCTATACGAAGAGACTTCTCTCCACTCTAGAGAGTACAAAAAACTTGTCAGGCTTCTTTCGTTGAGGTATACTATACGTAATGTACTTAAAGTACAAGTAAATAACATTGCTTAGCAACGTCGTCTACTTGTTTAGGTCACAGGTAAAGACAAAATGATATTGAAAAACAATATTGTTTGTTATTATTTTATGTTTTTTAGCTGAAATATGCATATTTCTTGGCTCGGGAGTACTGGAATTAAAATTCAAACCAAACCCCAAAATGATGACGTGACCGTTCTTATCGACCCTTACAAGGCAGCCGAAGGAACTTCTCCACGCAATTTGACCGCAGACATTGCTCTATTCTCCCATGGGACAGACGAAGCCATTACCCTTTCTGGCACACCTTTTATGCTTGCAAGTCCTGGTGAATGCGAAATCAAAGGTGTTCTTTTGACCTCCGCAGCAGGCAATGCCGAAGAACAAACCGTTATTCGTATTGACGCCGAAGGCCTTTCACTGGCACACCTTGGACAAAGTAATAAAGTACCCAACAACGATGCCCTTGAGGCTATTGGTTCGGTAGATATCCTCTGTTTGAGTGTTGGAGGAGGCGCTCTTGGATATGATGCAGAAACAGCTATCAAGGTCATCAATATGATTGAACCTCGTATTGTTATCCCAATAGGATTCCAATCCGACAACGATCCAAATGCTCTCCCTCTCGAAAAATTTTTGAAAGAAATGGGACTACCAACAGAACAAGCAGAGAAAAAAATTATTATCAAGAAAAAAGATTTACCAACAGAAGATATGAAGGTAATGGTTCTTGAAAAAGAATAACAATAACAATATGCCTGTCAAAGCAACAAAAAAAACAGTGAGCCAAAAAAAACGAAAAGAAATTCGTGAGGCGGCTCGTTCTATTCCTGGACTTATTATTGAACATGTATCTTTTGATCAAAATAATTCTCAGGATAACAACGAAACTCCAGGGCACAACAAAAAATATATGCTCTCGGATGCCAAACGTCGTGAACATCAAAAGAAAAAAAATACCATGCTTATTGGAGTTGGAATTGTCGTAGCAGTTCTCATTGGTCTTTGGCTCGTCAACATGAAAAGTTTTTTCTTTGATAGTAAACACAGTATATCAAGCGAAGAAGCCCTTCTGAATAGTATCCGAAATGATTACAATAGTACTATTGGACTTCTTGAAGAAAGACCGAAAGTTGTCTCTTCAACCCTTGAAAATATACGCCAGGAAGAACTCCAAAAAGAAAATCTCAAAGCAGCACTCCTAGCAGGATTGTTGGCCACATCGAGTACCACTTCCACAGAAACAACAAGTACCAATACGACAACAACAAGTACCATTGAAACAAATGATTTTCCTACATCAAAAACTGTAACGAATACCAACACGAATTCTATACCCTAATGTTTTACTAAATTTATCTTCTTTAAATTCAAATCCAAAATCATTTACAGCACCATTTATAACTC
>CAZQRI010000057.1:0-5647 GCA_964595805.1 uncultured Gammaproteobacteria bacterium | reverse complement strand
AGTCGTTTCACCATTTGGCCCTACGATAATTGTGTTTGGAGTTCCTCGTACTCCCCCTTCGGCACCACTGGTACTATCTCGTTGTACACGATCAGCATATTTTTTGCTGTCAACACAAGATTGAAATTTTGAAATATTTTTTACACCAGCTTCTTTTGCGTATGTTCCAAGTTGTGAAAGATCAAGTCCATCATTTCCTGGTGTAACAGCATAGACTTTGTCGATAAATTCCCAAAACTTCCCTTGTTCTGCCGCACATTCCGAGGCAATAGCTTCTGGTCGTGCTTGACTGTGGATACTATCAAGTGGAAAATGACGGAATACCCAGCGTACTTGTGTTCCATATTTTGCCATGATTTGTTGCATGGTAGGATGGAAAGTTTTACAAAATGGACATTCAAGATCACTATATTCAATCAATGTTACTTTTGCGTTTGCATTACCACGAATATGATCAACTTTTGGATCAACGGCTGCAACGGTTATTTTGGTTGGAGCAGCATTGTTATCCGCTGCATTTGGGTTTTGTGCATTATTGTTGAGAACGATTGGTGCATTACTTCCACTATCATTATCACTTGATTGGAAATATACGCCAATCATGATAAAAAAACCAAGTGTACACAGAACGAGAATAGCTTCGACCACTCCAAAAATAAAGACCTGAATCGGACTCATGGTCGAAAGAAATCCGGATTTGCCTTGAACGTTGTTGTCCATAGATGCATAAAGGTAAAAAATGAATACATCTTATGATAGCATATTTAGATATAAGGCTGCAAGAGTCCACGAAGCTCTTCAAGTGTTTTTACCTGAACGAGCTGCATACGAAGAGATTTCATTTCACTGGGGTCTCCTTTGATGCGACTTGCCTTAAAATACCACGAAAGATGTTTTCGAAAAGTCATCATACCACGTTCACCATACTGAGCGACATGAAGTTCGGCATGTTCCAGAACACGACGAACTCTTTCAGACATTTCAACAGTTTCAATCCCCTGTTTATACAAAGAAAAAAACCAAGGATTTCCCAAAGCACCACGCGCAATCAAAACACCATCTGCTTTTGTTTGTTCCAAAACTTCTGTAACCTGATGAGGTTCGTGAACATCTCCATTTGCCAAAAGTGGTACTCTTGCAAGGGCTTTTGCCTGCCCAATTCGCTGCCAATCACTTTTTCCAGAATATCCTTGGGCTTTGGTACGACCATGCAGCGTAATAAGATCTGCGCCAGCTTCTTCAATCACAGGAATAAAACGTTTAAAATCATCTGGATCACTCCAACCCAAACGAATCTTTACAGAAAGTGGAGTAGTACCCAATACTGATTTCATTTCTCGAATAATAGCTGCTGCGCGTTCTGGTTCTTTCATGAGAGCACAACCATTGAAATTACTGGTAATTTTATAAACAGGGCAACCCATGTTAATATCAATCCCCTCTGGAGCGGCATGTTTCATCACAATTTCGGCAGCACGAGCCATAGTGAGAGGATCAGAGCCAAAAATTTGTTGTACAATAGGCCTCTCCCCTGCCACAAAATCAGTCATTCCCAAAGTTTTGGCACTATCGCGAACAAGAGCTTCACTACTTACCATTTCGCGAAAAACGACATCGGCTCCACCAATATTTCTGACAACCTGACAAAAAGCAGAGTCAGTCATATCTGCCATTGGAGAAAGCGCAAGTAGAGGTTTTTGAAAATCAGTCCATTTCATAGAAAAATTATTATACGCTAAAGAAATAAAAAAAGCAAGTCACAAAACTTGCTTTTTTCTCTGTATAGAGATAAAAATCATCCAAATTTAGTATCTTTTCCAAAGGCTCCACCCTGTACTCCACTTTCAAATGGAATTTCTTCTGGAGCACTCGGGGCAGCCAGCAAAGATTCAATTGGAAGTCCCATTGGAGGTTCTGCACTTTTGAGTTTTGTCTTTTGAAGTGCTGGAGTTTTGACATGAGACATTGGAAAGTGCCAAATGGTAGCCAATTCTTCAACATTGAGAACACAAGGGTTGGCTCCTGTTCCAATTTTTCGTTTTTTATAGGCTTTCATGAGCAGTTTTTTGCGATCACTACTTCGTTTATGGGCAAACATATAGTGAGCTCCACTTGAAAATTTTGGTACAATAGAATTGGAAGTTGGAATATTGTATTGATGAAGTGCCCCAATAATTGCATTGACAGCGCGACCAGGCTGAAATACTTCTTTTCGAGCCAAATAGAGTGCACGAATTTTGGTCTTAAAACCAAGCATACTTATTTTTTTCTCCATTGCTTCTACCAAAGTATTTTGTCCAGGAGTCAAAAAACTTAAGTTATTCATAGGACCACCATGTTCTTCGTGTCCAGCAGAAGCTTCACGTGCAAAAACTTGATCTCCAACATGTTCAAGAAACTTAAATGGTGCTGAAGTAATGGCATCTACAATTTTATTTCCACCATGATGATGCGATTCTGCCCCAATAATTTCATTAATTTTTTCCATAGCATGGTGTTTCCATCCATTGGAAATTGGTTCTATCAAAATTTGAAACCAAATTTGTTCTCCAGGACCAATACGAGTAAAACTTTCCAAAAATGCTCCCATAGGATCTTTCAAAACTGTGTCTTTGGAGATACTATGTTCAAATTCACGATAAGTGCGAATAGGATACGCATCGTCTGTAGCAAGAGTAAAATCTGCTGCCCACATATCGTATTCTGGATTGGGAAAAGTATCTGGAGCCGCATTGACATAGTCCTCTACTTCGGTGACTTCAATATCTGGATACTGTGCATACAAAGCAGCTTCTACCAAATCCCGATAGCTTTCTTCGGTACGAATCAAAAATTGAATATAACCTTCTATACTAATAATTTCAAAACTAAACCATTTTTGTTTATAACCATGCCAAAATTTTTCGCCAATACCAGGATCGTTAAAGGCTCCGGCCAGATGAAAGAAAAATTGTTCTACGGCTTTTGGGGTTTGGACATTGAGAGCCGGTGTATCAATAGCAAGCACTACCCATTTCCAGCTATGCTTGTAGAGTTCCTGACGATACTCTACAAAGTATTCTTCAAATACCAATGCAATCAGCCAAAAGAATATAAGATAACCAAACATGGCAAAGAGTTGGGTGACAACTTCAAAGGGTGTTTGGAGAAAAAAAACGCTTATTGTATCTAAAATGCTTGCAAAATCCATAGGGCTTTAGTGTCCACCTGAAGCGTGTACAATCTTGTAGGTAATCACATAAATAAAAATCAAACCAAATCCTGTCCACCACCAACCATGTGTACCACTAATATATGCAGCAACATATACCAAAATACAAAGTAACATGGCGAGAAATGAGACAAGATGTCGAACAAAACCATCTGTCATAAAAAAATGCTATGAAATATATACATAGTATAACATAGAGCAACAAAAAAGAAAAACCTCGGATGAGATTTTTCTTTTTTGTTTTGAATTTTTGAACGTGTTTTTATTTTTTTCTCCACTCTTCCCAAGATACAAGAAGTGAACTGGCAATAAAGATAGATGAATACGTTCCAAAGAATACTCCGATAATCAGTGCCAATGAAAAATGTCTTGTTGTTTCTCCCCCAAAGAAATACAAAGCAATCAACGTCAACTGTACTGTCATGGAAGTATTGATAGAACGTCCAATCGTTTCATTGACCGCAAGATTAACGGTCTGAGCAAAGTCTTTGATACCTTTAATCAATACTTTTTCACGAATACGATCAAATACTACGATCGTATCATTCACAGAATAACCCAAGATTGTGAGCAATGCTACAACAAAAGAAATATCTACCTCAATACCAGCAAAACGTCCCAAAAGTGAGAAGATACCCATCGTAATAACCACATCGTGCAAAAGTGCCACAACAGCCGCTACACCGTATTTCCATGATGGGACAGACTTTGAGACCTTACGAAAGGCATAGGCAATAAAGAGCACAATACCAATAGATACGGCCAAAATAGCATACAAAGATCGAGTTTTGAGCTGTTCACTAAAAGCAGGTCCAATTGTTTCAAGACGCTCTTCACGAACTTGAAGTGTATCTTTTTGAAATTGATCACGAAGACCAAGTAAAATCTTTTGGTGTTCTGCTTCTGAAATAAACGGAAGTTTTATAATAACAGATTGATCACCAGAAAACTGTAATGTTGATGGAGTAAAACCTGTTTTTTCAATAGTGCTTCGTACTTCACTTGTTTGTGGACGAGTACCACCAGTAAAACTCACTTCAAGAAGTGAACCACCTGTGAAATCAAGTCCGGGTTTCAGACCAAATACCAATAAAGAAACAAGACTCGTCACGAATAAAACTCCCGAAAAGATAAAGGCAATATTTCTTTTTTTAATAATTTCGTACAACATAGACAATTATTTGGATGAATTATGTTTATCACCTTTTTTGAATCCAAGAAACAAAAAGTGAGCACGATTTTCAAACCAGGGAGCAATAAATCGAAGCATAACACGAGTTACTGTAATTGCAGTAAATAAACTCACCAAAATACCAATTGAAAGTGTTACGGCAAAACCTTTGACAAAGCTTGAACCAAACCACATAAGGAGCACACAGGTAATAAGCGTTGACATGTTTCCATCTCGGATAGAAGACCAGGCACGAATAAATCCTTCTTCAATACCACTTTTCAAAGTTTTTCCCTGGCGAAGTTCTTCTTTCAAACGTTCAAAGATCAAGATATTAGCATCAATCGCAATACCAATAGAAAGGATAAAACCCGTAATACCAGAAAGTGATAAGGTAACTCCAATAAATTTGAATACGGCAAGAGTAAGTACAATGTAAAGACCAAGTGAAAATACCGAGAGAAGTCCTGGCAAACGATAATAGAGCAACATGAAGATAAAGATGAGGAGTACTGCAATTTCAGCGGCTTTCAAACTCTTATGAAGTGAATCCGCACCAAGACTCGCACCAATACTCTGCTGAGAGATAAGCGTTACTGGTACAGGAAGTGCTCCGGCATTGAGACGTTGTGAAAGAAGTTTTGCTTCTGTAACATTGAATCCGCCAGTAATCACGGCTTGTCCCCCAGTAATGGCTTGGTTTACATTTGGAGAACTAATCACTTCTCCATCAAGGAAAATACCAACACGTTTTCCAACATTTCTTCGTGTTATTTCCTCAAAAAGTTTTGCACCTTCATCGTTAAATTGAAGTGACACTTGAATTTCTGAAGTTTGTGGGTTACTTGTTACCTCAGCTCTTTTGAGTTGTTTTCCAGATAATTGAGTTGCCTTCCAAGCATCGGTTGGAGGAAGTACTTCTGCTTTGGTTTTTTTGTCCAAGAAAATCTTCCAAATTTCGTATTCTTTGGTTATATTTTCTGCTGTTTTATAGATAATATGATATCCATATTGTGTTTCTACAGGTCCAACAATTTCTCCAGCCTTAGCAGCAAATAATACATTTTCAAATTCTGGAATCATGACTCCTTTTGGAAAGGTTCCAAGATCACCACCATTTACTGCAGTTGATCGATCTGTTGAATATTGTTTTGCAAGGTCAGAAAAGTTTTTTGCATTTGCTTGTCCATACACATCTTGTGCAAGCTTGAGAGCTTCGGCTTTTGTAGAGGTAGCGGTACAACCAGGAGCTCCACTAAAACAAA
>CAZQRI010000056.1:1342-5817 GCA_964595805.1 uncultured Gammaproteobacteria bacterium | reverse complement strand
ATTGTTGGGCCAAATGGTTCTGGAAAGAGTAATGTTGCCGATGCCCTTCGCTGGGTTATGGGAGAGCAAAGCCTCAAGCTGCTTCGTGGAAAAAAAAGTGAAGATATTATCTTTGCTGGATCCGAGCATAAGGGCCAACTGAGTATGGCCAGTGTTTTTATTACTTTTGATAATAGCGACAAAAAAGCTCCGATTGATTATGAAGAATTAGTTATTGGACGACGGCTTTATCGTTCGGGAGAGAGTGAATATATCATCAATGGTCACGAAGCTCGTTTGATTGATGTCAATATTTTGCTTGCCAAGGCTCAAACTGGAAGTGGTGCCCATGGAATTATTGGACAGGGGATGATCGATAAAATGATTTTGCAAAGCATGGAAGAGCGCAAAGAATTTTTTGACGAAGCCAGTGGTATCAAAGAATTTCAAATCAAACGCCATCAGGCCATGCTTCGTCTGGAACGTACCCGAAGTCATATTTCTCAGGCAGAGTTGCTTTTTCACGAAATTGAACCACGTTTGAAAATTTTGTCTCGTCAAGTTCAAAAACTAACAGAACGTCAAGAAGTGGAAGTAGAACTTCGTGAGCTTCAAGAGCGTCACTATGCAACCCTTTCTACACAATTTCAAGGTCAAATTCAAATACTTCGAAATGAAATTTTTGCGATTGATGATAATTTGCGCCTGAGTGAAAAAAATCTGCTTTCAATTCAAGAAGAGTTGGCTCATTTATCGCGTGAATCTTCTCGTCAAGAAATTTTTACCGCCTTACAAAATGAATATCAAGATTTGGTAAAACAAAAAAATGGACTAGAACGTGAACTTTCTATTTTGGAAGGAAAGTCACAAAGTGAATATCGTAAAGCGGGAGCAACTCAAGTAGGTTGGATGAAAGAAAAAGTTGAAACACTAAAAAACGATCAGTCTCTTATTGAAAAAGAAATTGAAAATATCGAAAAAGAAACTTTGGTCAAACAAAGTGCGGTCAATACTTTACAAAATGAACTCCAGAGAATCAATATTTCAAAAGTAGCACTTCGTGGAGATATCACCCGACTCGAAACCGAAATGACCTATGCCAAAGCTGAACAATCGGTATTTCAGCTTACTGGTTTGCGTGCGGTGCAGGCAGTGCTTGAGGCAAGAAACCAACTTGGGGATATTTATGGTGTGGTTGCAACACTTGGAAAAGTAGAAAAAGAATACGTTGTTGCACTTGATGTGGCTGCTGGAAATTATTTGTCTTCACTGGTTATTAGTGACGAACATGTTGCCAAAAAATGTATTGATTATTTGAGATCCAATCAATTTGGTGTGGCAACTTTTTTACCGCTTACAACCCTTCGTCCACGCCAAATGCCAGAGATGGTGAAAACACTTTTGAAAGAACAAGGTGTGCGAGGACTTGCCATGGATCTTATCAAATACAATGCCAAATATAACGATGTCTTTTCTCTTATTTTTGGTTCGACTTTGGTGGTTGAAGATATGGATGCGGCGCGTGCTGTAGGGATTGGCCGTATTCGTATGGTGACACTCCAAGGGGATTTGTTTGAAACAAGTGGTGTTGTAAAAGGTGGATACCGTCGAGGTCGTGATGATAGATTGAGTTTTGCCTCAGGGGCGTCTGCGTTTACTGATTTTGATGTTGCTCTTTCCGAAGCTGAACTCAAAAATAAAAGAGCAGAATTTGAACATTTTGAAATTCGTTTTGAACAGTGTCGTGAAGAACTTCAGGCCCGTTCTGGAGAACTGTTGTTTTTGAAAAGCAAAATGGATTTGCAAGAAACCCAAAAGAAATCAGTGGATGCAGAAATTGCATCTCTTGAACACGAACTCAATTTGGAAACACTCAGTCCCGAACAATATACCGAAGTATTAAAAGATATTGAAATTCAAAAACAAATGATTCTTGATACCATGCAAGAATTGGATGAAGAAATAAGCGCTGCTGAAAGTAAAGTGAATAATTTTCACGCAGAAGAAGAAGTGAAAAAACAACGTGTGTTTGCGCTTCAAGATGCGATGCAAGAATTACAGGCTTCTGTAAATACTGCTATTGCACAAAAAAATACTCGTCAAATTGAATTGGCTAAACTTGAAACTCGTGAAGAAGATGTGGCCCGTGAAGTCTTTGAAGAGCTCCATGTATCTCTTGATTCTATTGTTTCGCGTGGACACAAAATTTTTGATGCCGCAGAACAAGAACAAGCAGGTGTACGAATTCAAAAACTCAAATATACGCTGTCTCTTATTGGAGGTATTGATGAAAGTGTTGTGGCCGAATACGAAGAAACAAAATCTCGCTTTGATAATCTCGATGGTCAGCTTAAAGATTTGAAAAAAACACTGAGTGATCTTGAAACATTGGTTGAAGAACTTGATGATATCATGAAGAAAAAACGCAACAAGGCATTCAAAGAAATGAAAAAAGAATTTGCTCGTTATTTTGCTATTTTGTTTGATGGGGGAAGTGCGGATTTGATTGAAGTATACGAAGATGAAAGTGATGTTTCTGAATCTGAAGGAACTGAGGCAGAAGGGGAGCAGGGCTCCAAAAAAGGCAAAAAGATTTTGAAAGGAATTGATATTCTTGCTTGTCCTCCAGGAAAGAAAATTAATAATATTCAGGCCCTCTCTGGGGGAGAACGAACGCTCACCTCAATCGCTCTTATTTGTGCTATTTTGCGTACGAACCCATCACCATTTGTGATTTTGGATGAGGTTGAAGCTGCCCTGGACGAAGCCAATACTCTTCGGGTGGTCCAAATCCTCAAAGAACTTGCCGAGGCTTCTCAGTTTATTATTATTACCCATAACCGAGTCACGATGCATGCTGCGGATGCTATTTATGGGGTTACTATGGGAGGAAATGGGGTTTCCCAGCTTTTGAGTGTGAAATTGGCAGAAGTCGAGTCCTCTTGACAAGTCTCAAAATTTTCGCTATAATGCGCCCAGCTCTAATCGTCACCTAATCTTCGTATTATCTCTATTTATATACTATGATCTGTATTCGTCTCCAACGTATTGGAAAGAAAAAACAGCCTATCTATCGTCTTATTGTTTCTGACAAGCACAAAGATACACAGGCTAAAAGTTTGGAAATTTTGGGTTCATATAATCCAACAACACAACCAAAACAAATTGAACTCAATCGCGAACGTATTGAATATTGGCTTTCTGTTGGTGCACAACCAAGTGCTACTGTAAATAACCTTTTGGTAAAAGAAGGAATCAGTAAAGCAAAAAAAGCAAAATCAGTTTTTATCTCTCAAAAACGTGTAAAGAAAATTGAAGCAAAAAAAGCAAGTGCTGCCGCTTAATATGTCTTTCAAAAAAACTGTCCCTCTGTGGACAGTTTTTATTTTTATGTTGACTTTTGGATAAATTATTTGCTATACTTCTTTTTGTGAAAGAACTGGTGGATTTTCCACATGTCGACAGTTCAGTTTAAACAGATTAATGTATGAATATGACAGATCAACAGTTTGTTGAGTACATTGTGCAAGCGATTGTCAACCATCCGGAAGACGTCAAAACCACACGTACTGTAGATGAACGAGGCGTTCTCATCACTTTGGATATCAATCCAACAGATATGGGATATGTTATCGGTCGTCAAGGTCAAACTGCTCGTGCTGTACGAACTCTTCTCAAAATCGTTGGAGCAAAAAATAATGCTCGAGTAAACCTCAAAATCAACGAACCAGAGGGGGGACGTCCACAACGAGCTCCAATGATGATGCAAGAAGATGCTCATCAAGATGTGGCACACGAAGATATCGATACGAGTGCCATCGACAACCTCAATATCTAAACAAAACCAAATAAAACTTCCTCCCTTGGGGGAAGTTTTTTTTCACTTGACGAATATTTTTTTTTGGTGTATATTTATGGGCACAAATATGGGCGTGTAGCTCAGATGGTTAGAGCGCAACACTGATAATGTTGAGGTCCCTGGTTCGACTCCAGGCACGCCCACAAAAAATCCGTTCTAAAAGAGCGGGTTTTTTATACGGACTTATAGCTCAGTTGGTTAGAGCACTTGCATGACATGCAAGGGGTCGGAGGTTCAAATCCTCCTGGGTCCACTTGATTTTTCTCAAAGTCTTCGCTATACTAAAAAGACTATCTCTTTCTTATGAATGAAGACCTTGAACAAAAAAATGGTTCGGATATCCTAGAGGAAATCACTCCCATTGGTCGTGGTTTTTTTGCTTCTGTGGGTATCTTCTTTTTGGAAGTTATAAAAGTGGTTATTTTGGCAGCCATTACTATTATTGCGGTACGAACTTTTTTGTTCAAACCTTTTGTGGTTGAAGGTCAGTCCATGCAGCCAAATTACTTTGAAAGTGAATATTTGCTTATTGACGAGCTCAGTTACCATTTGCGGGCGCCCGAGAGAGGCGAGGTTATTGTGCTACGGGCGCCGGTCATAAAACAAGAATATTATCTCAAACGTGTTATTGGTCTTC
>CAZQRI010000056.1:0-1332 GCA_964595805.1 uncultured Gammaproteobacteria bacterium | reverse complement strand
CAGGAGAAAAAATCAAAATTGAAAATAACAAAGTTATTATTTTCAATGATGAGTTTCCACAGGGAAAAGTTATTGAAGAAAATTATCTCAATCAAACAACCTCTGGTTCGACGACGGTTCAACTTGGTCCTGATGAATATTTTGTAATGGGGGACAATCGTGGAGAAAGTTATGATTCTCGAAAATTTGGTCCTATTCCAAAAAGCGCAATTATTGGCCGTACGTGGATTCGTGGTTATCCATTTAATCGTATTACTTTGTTTCATTCTCCAACTTATAATTTCTAAGTGTAATTAATTTCATATACGTATGCCTTCTAAGAAAAAAGCAGCTCCTGCAAAAAAGAAAGTATTGCCCGCAAAAAAGAAAATTGTTTCAAAACCTGTAAAAAAAGTAGTAGCTCCTGTCAAAAAGAAAGAAGAACAAGGAAGTGAAGAAAAAAAGAAAGGTGCGGCTCCAGTGTATGCACTGGTTCGTGGTATGCGAGATATTCTTCCAAAAGATGAAGATAAATGGTTGTCTATTCAACATGTAGGTGAAGATATTGCTCGTGCGTATGGCTATGGATATATCGAAACACCAATTGTAGAAAATTCAAATTTGTTTATTCGTTCTGTTGGAAAAGGAACTGACGTCGTCGATAAGGAAATGTACTTGTTTGATGATCGTGATGGAACCAAAGTATGTCTTCGACCAGAGGCAACTGCGAGTATTTGTCGCGCCTACATCAATCACGGGATGCACAACCAAGTGCAGCCAGTGAAAATGTGGTATGCCGGCAGTATGTTTCGTCACGACCGACCACAGGCTGGACGTTATCGCCAGTTTCACCAATTTAGTTGTGAATCGTTTGGTGTACACGATCCTGTTGTAGATGCAGAGCTTATTGCTGTTGGATACAATTTTTTTCGTGATCTTGGAATCAATGTTGAAGTCCAAATGAATAGTATTGGAAACCTCGAAGATCGCCAACGATATCTGGTTGAACTCACTGGCTACCTTCGTTCACGTCGTGGTCAACTTTCAGAAGAATCAAAAAAACGACTTTTGAAAAATCCTTTGCGTGTTTTGGATAGTAAAGAACCAGAAGATCAAGCAGTCCTTGAAGATGCGCCACAAATTTTGGATTGGCTCAGTGATGAATCAAAAAGTTTTTTCATGAAAACTTTGGAATATCTTGATGAAATGAATATTCCATATGTTCTTAATTCTCGTCTTGTACGAGGACTGGATTATTACACTGATACTGTATTTGAATTTTATGTGCCAGAAAATACCGAAGCCAGTCAAAGTGCGCTCGGTGGTGGTGGACGATATAATCTTCTTGTTGAA
>CAZQRI010000055.1:0-6062 GCA_964595805.1 uncultured Gammaproteobacteria bacterium | reverse complement strand
CCGTAACACCACCCTCCATCCTCCATTCCCCATCCTCCCCCGACCTGATCGAGGGGGACGCGGGACGTCTTCATCGTCGAAGCGGCTTGGCGGGACGCCAGCCACTCCTGCCAGCTCTGGGGCTGGACTTCCTTGGGCTCCATCGAGGAACCTCCTTCTTCCTATTCTCGTGAACCCCTCTTCCACTCGGTGGGGGCAAACCTCCTCGGCCTCGGATGAGGCAAAGTAAGTAAATATAGCATAAAATAGCTGTTTTTGTCAAGATGAAAACCCAAATACAAAAAAGCAGCCCCTCACTGAGGCTGCCCTTCTCAAACAAAATTTATAGCAACTTTCCAACAAATTCCCTGGCCCAAAGAGTGCGGCGCTTCCACTCTTCTTTGGAAGAGAGCTGCTCTCGCCATTTTTCTAGTCCACCCGCAGCTTCCACTGCTTTTCTATATTGATCTGGAGTTTCCCATTCGAGTCCCTTACATGTTTTATAACTTACCTTTATTTTATTTTTTTTCAAAAGCACCGGCCAATACCCCCAATGTTCCTGACCATTTACGTTTTTTCCTTGTGCCAAAATTATTTTAAAGGCCTTTGCAGAAAAAATAAAAGAACCACCAAAATAGTCATGTGGTTTTTTTTCTCCCAAAAAGTGATTTATGACACGACTCGCAATTTGTTCGGTTTCAAACAATGCTTCGTGATGTTTGGCATAGCCTTCTTTTGTGCGTTCACAAATACTATATTCAAGAAAAAATTTTTTCTTGAGAGATTCTTTGTGCAAATTTTTTACAAAAGTCTGCAATTCTTTTTTATAGGTATGCACCCAGTGCAAAATGCGATCAAAATCACAATAAAAAATATAATCCGCATTTGTTTTGGATCCAAGTTCAATAGCCCGGTAATATGTTTTTGCAATATTATTATTTTTTCTTTGTTCTACTGCAATCCCAGAGTTTTTAAGTTCTTGCAAATATTTTTTGTCTGTCAAAGGACTTGCAACCACAATAATATCATCAAAAATTTCTTTGAGTGTTTCGAGGTGTATATCCGACAGCCACTTGAGTCCAGCTTCTGGACTATGTACGGTAGAGCACAAAACTATCATATATTAACAAGATAAAATTTCATCACTTTTTTTTCCTTCCAATTTCATTTTTGTATATTTTTCCATAGTATCTCGTATAGCGACATGTACTTCGCGCATTTCAATACCAAATTTTGCAAGATTTTCTGAAGCAAGAAAATTATTGGAACGTCCCTTTGTAGCAAGACCTTGTTGTACGAGGTCCTCATTGCTGATCCATTCATTTTTATGATTTGGATCTACCATTTCTTCATACAAGGCAACAATTTCTCGGTGTTTGAGTGTACCTGGATTGGTCACATGAAAAATTCCAGGCGCCTTTTTTTCCATCAGCGCACGAAATACTGCGACCATATCGTCCACAATAGTCACACTATTTTCTACATCAATAACTTTTGGATAGGTTGCCAGTTTGTCAATCATGTTTTGCGCAGAAGGAATATAGTCAATCGGCATACGAATACGCGCAATTCCAGTATTTGGGAGTGTTGAAAGCACAAGATCTGCCGCCCATTTTGTACGAGAATAAGTCACTTCAACTGGGTTTCCCATATCACTTTCACGCCATTTTTTATCTTCATGAGGTGAATCCCCATAAAAAATACAACCAGATCCAATATGCAAAAGATAAACACCTCTTTCTTGGCAGGCTTCGGCAATGGTAATAGGAAGTTTGGTATTTCCAACAATGGTTTCCACCTGGTGAGTTTCGCACCAATCCACGTTTGGTTTGCCACGAACTCCAGCAGCATTGAGCACGGCATCTGGTCGGTGTTCATCGAGCAATTTCAAAACATCTTCTTTTGTCGTCACTCGACTTGTTGAAAGAACCGCATCTTTCCATGCTGCTGCACAGCGTTCTCCCACATATCCTCCACCAATAATAAGTATTTTCATAAAAATAAATTATCTTTTATTATACCAAGTATCATAATATTCTTGATAGGCGCCACTCCGGCAATCCTCTACCCACTTTTGATTTTCCTTATACCAGTCAACCATAATTTTTAACCCCTCGTCAAGTCCTACGATCGGTTCCCAATTCAGTTCCTCTTTTGCTTTGCGAAAATCAATAGCATATCTGCGATCATGTCCTGGACGATCTTTTACATATTCAATAAAAGATTCGTCTTTCCCCATAAGCTCCAATAATTTTTTTACAATTACGATATTTGGAACTTCACTATTTCCACCAAGACAATAGGTTTCGCCAATTGTGCCATGCTGCAAAATAGCATCTACTCCCCTTGCATGGTCTGTCACAAAAATCCAATCGCGGACTTGCATACCATCACCATATACTGGTACTTTTTTATTTTCCATCAAGTTCGCGATAAAAAGCGGCATCATCTTTTCTGGAAACATATAGGGGCCATAATTGTTGGAACAATTGGAAATAGTCGCTTGAATTCCAAAAGTATGAATATAGGCCCGTACCAAATGGTCAGATGCTGCTTTTGACGCGGCATAGGGACTTTTTGGATCATAGGGTGTTTTTTCGTTGAATGCTGGATCGTTTGGCTTTAAAGCACCAAAAACTTCATCTGTGGAAATATGATGAAATCTTTTTTTGTATTCTCTTACAGCATCGAGCACTGTCTGTGTTCCCATGATGTTGGTACGAACAAAAATACCTGGATCCAAAATTGATCTATCCACATGTGTTTCGGCGGCAAAATGTACGACCACATCTACGTCTTTTATCGCCGCAAATACTGTGTCACGATCACAAATATCACCCTTGATAAAACTATAGTGAGGATTTGTTTCGCAATCTTTTAAATTTTTCAAGTTTCCTGCATAGGTCAAAGCGTCAAAATTTACCACAAAATCTTGTGGATGTGCGGTAAGCCAATAACGAATAAAATTTGATGCAATAAAGCCAGCACCACCAGTCACTAATACTTTCATACAATTTCATTTGAAAATAACTTTGCTAAATCTTCGACAGAGACATCACTTTCTTTTTTGACAATTGAATGCAAACTGCCTCCCCCATCTCCATTCCATCGAGGAAGTATATGCACATGCAAATGCTTTACCGCCTGGCCACCCGCATCTCCATGATTCCATCCAACATTGAATCCATCTGGAGAAAGAATTGTCTGTATTCGTTCCTGAGTTCTTTTTACTCCCACAAAAAACTCTTTGATACTTTCATCATTCAAATCAAGAAGCGTTTCGGCATGCACTTTTGGGATCACTACCACATGCCCTTTTGTCACAGGGTGAATATCGAGAAATGCCAAGCAATGATCGTCTTGATACACCGTGTAGTTTGGGATTTCCCCTCGAATAATTTTGCAAAAGATACAGTTTTCCATAATCTCTTCAGAACATATAAATAATACAAGATGAATCTATTTATCCTTTTCGCTTTCCTCGCCTGGGGGCTCAGGGATGACCTCTGCGGAGGTCATAACCCGCTCAAAGTACAAATAGCTTCGCTTTCTATTATTTATACTACCCTAACTTTATAGTTTTTTCAACTCCAATTTCCAGACCAAAATAGGACCAGACTTGAAGAGCAAATCACCCAAAAAATGATTCAAAGCAAGTTCTATACGAGGATCCACCTGGTCGCGACTCACTACAATATAACAAAACGACACATCTACGAGAGCTTGAATCTGTGGAATAATACGAATATCTGGATTTTTGAGAAGTTCACTATACAATCTCACTCGCTCAGCCTGACCAAAATTTGCATCAATAGGAAAGCCTCCACCAACAACTCGTCCACCCGATACTCCCTCAAGCGCAAGCAAAGGCCAGGTATCTGCAAGCACACAGGACTTTTGATTTTCTTTTTCCTGTGACCAAAGAAAGCTCGCTGCCTGATACTCGTCGGAACTCAAAACTCGAATATCCGGTCCAGTAGCATAAATTGTTGTTGCACAAAAAGAAAAAAATGTAAGAAGGGTCAAGAAATATATATATGTTTTCTTGGATGACAATTTGGAAATGATTTTGGAAAAATCAAAAGCGAAAATACCATACAATACAAAAAATACAAGCAAAAATGCCAGAATAGAATCAAGTCTACGAACAAAAACTCGATCTCCTGTCAAAATATACCAACCAATACTATAACCCCCAAAAGTCGATACACTGAGAATAGCAAGCATCTGCACGAAACGATTTGTTTCTTTTTTTATAACACAGTAAAAAGCTGATACAAGAGAAATACTACTCAAAATACAGAGCAATACTACAGGCCAACGAAATGCTGAAAAAATATTTTTGACATAGGCCATTTGTGGAAGATGGTTAAACAGAATATTGGCACTTGAAATTTCAATATTTGAAATTGGCCGCGCAAAATACCAGCCTCCAAATTGACCAAGTACTTGTTTGAAAAAATTTACAATCGAAAAATTTGATGGAAAGTGACTAAAACCCAAGAGAAAATCAATAGCCGGAAACAAAAATACAGATGCAACAATAACAAGGATTGTTTTTTTGTTTTTTGTTTTTAGCAAAAGCAAAGAAAGCGCTATCACAAAATAAAACAAAATAGCATACAAGGCATAGCCAAAAAGCATACAGAGAGCATAAGCAAAGACTATTCTTTTTTGCCATTCTTGTTTTTCTTTCAAAAAAATAAACAAAAGCAAAAGACCAAACAGAAAAGTCAAAAATCCAAAACTCATGGAAACGGTAATACTGCCAATGGCTTGCAGTGCAAAAGGAAAAGAAATCACTGCTGATAGAGTCAAGGCTTTTTTCTTGTTTGAAAAAATAGTATTACCAAGAGAAAAAGCAAGCACAGGCAAAATCAATCCCCAAATAATTGGCATAAACCATCGGTGCAAAGCGATCAGAGAAATATCAAGACTTTTATTCAAAAGTACCATCAAACCCCAAAGCTGACCATAGGTATACTTGTAAGGATTCCACAGTGCACTTGGCAATACGGGAAGCTGGGCCTCACCCAAAGCCAATTTTTGTTCTACTCCAATCATGCGCCACACATCCCCTCCCCAAGGCATCACATGGGCCAATGGCAAATACAAATGCAACAAAAGCGAATAGGCAACAACAAGTAAAAATTTTAGTCGAAAGGAAATACGCGAAAACAACAAAACACCGAGCAAAAAAGTAAGCAGAAAAAAATTATACAAATACCAAGGATGCAGAGTCTGCCAAGGCGTTGTCAAAACTTTATCAGTCTGACACAAAACAAGAATCGCTATTTGCAAAATTGAAAGCAGCGCAAAACACAATAACAAAAATTTTCTCTTTGGAAATATCCCAAAAACTTCTTCTGGGAGACTCTCTGTTTCATCTACAGATTTTATTTTTTTACACAAGACAAATGGCAATACTACCCCGACTATGTATACAAAAGAAATTACTGGCCAAGTTATTTTGTACCACACAACAAAAACAGAAGCTACAAAACTCAAAAACAAAAAACTGGCAAAAATACCAAGTGGAATATTAATATATTTTTCTCTCAAGCCAAAAACAGAGTTCAAAACTTTACTCCACAAAAATCCAGTCCAAAGTATGTAGAAAACAAATAGGAGAATTAACAATATTTGCATATATGTATTACCTAAAACTTTTTATTTTGGATGTAATCCAAGGCGGCAGCGAGCATCGGAGTGAAACGTAGTCATAGCTACGTTGAACGAGAAGCACAGCGACAACGTAGGAGTACGCCAAAATAAAAAGTTTTTATATTCCATGAGCAAAAAGACTAATCAAAGCAAACCCAATCGCCACCCCAAACAACCATGCCGCCACCGTAAACAACACAGTCGCATTCCAAATCAAAGCAGCAAGCGTCAAAAATACAGCGAGGACCTGCAAAATCATTTTTATTTTCCCCCAAATATTTGCTGCTCGTACCGTATTAAATCGAAGTTCCGCAACAATCGCACTTATAATTATAATAAATTCTACTCCAATAATCGCAAGCCCCAAATGCCAACTATAATTTTGTAAAACCAAACAAAGCACCATGACCCCAATCAAA